>CAMBQS010000036.1 GCA_945870015.1 Desulfocicer vacuolatum DSM 3385 | reverse complement strand
AAATGGTTCCCTTGAACTCCCAGTTTACCGGTTCCTTTACGTTGCCGTAAATGATAATCGCTCCGGTTTCTTTGTCCGGCTTGACCTGACAGGTAGCCAGATCCATGAAAAGCTCGGTCCTTCCCAGTCCGCGTGACCACATTTTCATGCTCAGTCTCCTTTGTCTTACATGGCTCCTTGCTTGTAAACAGAGGGATTCAGGAAATCACCTCATACAGTTACGTATCTATCCGGCAGTGCCTTCCAGCATCTCCCGGACGATGTTTTCCGTGGTTTCCCAGATCGCTTTGTCATCGGCAAGGACCGGTTCCAGAACAAGCTGCATTCCCAGGCCATCCACAATGCCGGTTAAAAAAAACACCATCCCTGTGAGTGACGTCCGGGGACAGATCACCCCGCGTTTGATGAGCTTTTCCATTCCCTCATGAATCATATTGCGGAACATCTGGTGAAATTCGGTAAGTTCGCCTGCCATTTTTGGCCCGCGCCGGGCCAGTCCCCAGCGTTCGAAAATCAGCCGGAAAAAATCAGGATCATGGATCAGGATGCCCCGCAAGGCATGGCATAGCTTCCGCGCCAGTTCCGCTGCGGATTCTGCGGTTTCAAAGATTTCCATGACGCCAGATTTGTAGGTTTCCATGCTGGCCTGAAACGCACGGGCGACCATGTCGTCCTTGTCTTTGAAGTAATAATGGAGCAGTCCGCGACTGACTCCGGCTTCATGGGCGATTTCCGAAATGGTGGCTGCAACCATGCCTTTGCGTGCCAGAACCGTCCGGACAGCATCCAGGATCTGGATCATTTTTCCGTCGTGAATGGCTTGGGAATCGGGTTTCATTCAAATGCACCTTGATATTTGGTTAACCGTCCAGTTTGGACGATTGCCCAGTTTAATGACTGATCATGTCCTGTTTGTCAAGGAAAAAACTTGTTTTTTCTGCTCAGGGATTGAAAAACCGGTTGATACGCCGTCATCATATTGCATGGATAAACCTGTTGACACAAAATGGCAGTTTATTTATACTCGGAATCATTAAAAAAATTAAAAAAAGCAATATCTTATTTATGATCAAGGAAGTGAGATGGCACGGGTCGATGCAAGATATAAATGGTTTATCGGATTGATTATCATAACAGCGGTTATCGGCTGGGCTATCTTCAGTCAGTTTGCGGATCAAACACATACCCGCGGGGAAAAGGATGTTTCCGATCCCATACCGGTGGAAGTAGAACCGATTCATCACGGTTCTATTGAAATGCGGCGGATGTTCAGCGGTACCCTGGAAGCCTTTGCGGAGTTTGTGGTGGCTTCCAAGGTTGGAGGCCGCGTGGAAGTTCTGGATGTGGATCTTGCTGATCCGGTTACCCGTGGACAGAGGGTCGCGCAGCTTGACAATAAGGAGTTTGTCCAGGCTGTGGCGCAGGCGCAGGCGGATCTTGCAGTGGCAAAAGCCAATCTTGGAGAAGCCGGAAGCGCGCTTGAGATTGCTGTCCGGGAACTCAATCGGATAGAAACCCTTCAAAAACGAGGTGTGGCTTCCGAGTCCCGTCTGGACATGGCCCGTGCCGACCAGTTGCAGAAACAAGCCGGTCTGGAGGTAGCCGAAGCCGAGCGGATCAAGTCTGAAGCTTCTCTGGAAACGGCGAAAATAAAACTCGGTTACACACGGGTGACAGCGGACTGGACCGGCGGCGATGAGCAGCGGATCGTGGCGGAAAGGCTTATTGACGAAGGAAACACAATATCTTCCAACACCCCTCTGATGACCATCGTGGAATTGGATCCCATCACCGGAGTCATCTTTATCACGGAAAAGGAGTATGCCCGGCTGAAAACAGGCCAGGCTGTCACATTGACCACAGACGCTTTTCCCGGCGAGGAGTTTATCGGCCATATCACCCGTATTGCCCCGGTTTTCAGTCAGACCTCACGGCAGGCCCGCGTTGAGCTGACGATTCATAACCCGGCACACCGGCTTAAGCCGGGAATGTTCATCCGTGCGGCAGTTGTGCTTGAAAAGGTGCCGGATGCAGTTATCGTTCCGGAAAAGGCCCTGACCCGCCGCAATGACCATTCCGGCGTGTTCGTGGTCGCTGACGACAGCAGCCGGAAAGCGGTTTGGCGCGAAGTTGAGGAGGGTATCCGTGAGGGAGGCATGGTGCAGGTCAAAGGAGATGGTCTGTCCGGTCAGGTGGTTACTCTTGGCCAGCAGCTTCTGGACAACGGTTCCGTTGTCTCCATTTCTGCAAACCGGAACGCCAAGGGTGGGAAATCGGAATGAACCTGCCGCTTTTCAGTGTTCGTCGACCCATATTCACCACCATGGTTACCCTGATTGTCATTATACTGGGATTGGTTTCCGTAAACCGTCTCCGGATTGATCTTCTGCCCAGTATCGAGATGCCGACCCTGTCCATTATCACGCAATATGAGGGCGCCAGTCCGGAGGTTATGGAGCGCCTGGTTACCCGGATTATCGAGGAGATAGTGGCCACGGTTCCCGGAGTGGAAGAAATCACTTCCCAGTCGTCGGAAGGCAACAGCACGATACGGGTTACTTTTACCTGGGGCACGGACATCAATACCGGCGCCCTGGATGTTCAATCCAAAATCGAAGATGAAATCGATGAATTGCCGGAAGATATTGAAAGGCCCCAGATCCGGAAATTCGACGTCACCGGGTTTCCCGTGGTCGTTCTGGGAATATCCGGTAGTCTGGATCCCGTGGAAATGACGGAACTGATTGAGAACCAGATTCGCTACCGGTTCGGCCGTATTCCCGGGGTTGCCCAGGTGGATGTATTTGGAGGCTTCAACCCTGAGATTCGCATCCAACTGGATCCCGACCGGATCAAGGCTCTGGGCCTTCCCATGAATCAGGTGCTTCAGGCCCTGGAGGATTCCAATGTCGACCTTCCGGCCGGAAAGATCGAACAGGGCCGGTTCGAGGTGACGCTCCGGGCTCCGGCGGAATTTACCAGTCTGGATCAGATCCGCAATACGGTCATTGTCAGGCGAAATGGCGCAGCCATAACCCTGGCCCAGATTGCCGATGTCGATGACACCTATGAGAAAATCAGGCGGATTGTCCGTGTCAACGGAGAGCGGGGGGTACGGGTGGGTATCCGCAAGCAGGCTGATGCCAACACGGTCGAGGTTTCCAAAGCCGTGCTGAAGGAGATCGAGGCAGTAAACCGGTCCTTCCCCCAGATCCGGATCATTCCGGTGATCAATCAGGGCAATTTCATTGAACGTTCCATTCAAAATGTGGCTCAGTCGGTTGTGTACGGCGGTGGTCTGGCCATCCTGGTACTCCTGTTTTTCCTGCGAAGCATCCGCAGCACGGTCGTGATCTCCCTGGCCATTCCCATTTCCATTATCGCCACCTTTGCCCTGATGTATTTCGGGGGATTTACATTGAATCTGATGACACTGGGGGGATTGGCTCTGGGTGTAGGCATGATGGTGGATAACTCCATCGTGGTGCTGGAAAACATATACCGGAGACGGGATGAGATGCATGAATCTTCGGAGACCGCTTCTGTCGAGGGGACGCAGGAAGTCGGAGCGGCGATTATCGCCAGCACCATTACTACCCTGGTGATTTTTCTGCCCCTGATCTTTGTCCAGGGGGTTTCCGGAATTCTTTTCAAGGAGCTGGCCTATGTGATCATTTTTTCCCTGATCTGCTCCCTGCTGGTATCGTTGAGTCTGGTGCCCATGCTGGCATCCAGGCTTCTGCTGGCATCCGGGCATGAACAGACACGGCAGGGAGTGTTCAGACGTTTTGCAGCTTCAGCAGAACGGGTTTTTACCCGCCTTGCAATGGCCTATCAGGATCTTCTCCGAAAGATACTGGAGCACCGGTTGATGACGGTTGCGGCGGCAGCAGGTGTTCTTGGCGCGAGCTTGCTCCTGTTTCCGCTGATCGGGACTGAATTCCTTCCCCCCAGCGACGAAGGGGAAGTCCGGGTTACCGGAGAGATGGAAATCGGCACCCGTCTGGAGCTGGTGGATCAGCAGACCCGAAAGATGGAATCGATCGTCATTCCTGCAGTTCCCGAAGCGGTTTCCTGGGTGGTGAGCGTGGGGGCATCCGGCAGTCGTGCCGCAGAAGCATCCAGGGGAGAGATCCGGTTATCACTGACCCCTTCCGCCCAGCGTAAACGTTCCAATCTGAAAATCGCCGAAGATTTAAGACAACGTCTGACCGGGCAGATTCCGGGGATGGAAATCCGTACACGAGCCCCTCAGGGGCAGTTCCTTCTGGAACGGATTCTGGGCGGGGATGAAGGACTGACCATCGAAATCAGAGGTTTTGAACTGGACATCCTGGACGCCCTGGCTCAGCAGGCAATCTCAACCATCAAGGGTGTAGAGGGAATTACGGATATTGATATTTCCCGGGAAGCGGGTATTCCCCAGCAGGAAATACTGGTTGACCGGGATAAAATCGCCGATTTCGGACTCAGTGTGCGGGACGTGACCGAAGTGATCGAGACCGCCGTTGCCGGGTCCATTGCCGGTGAATATCGCACCGAGGGAAACTCCTGCCGCATCTTTGTGCAGCTCAAGGATGCGGAAAAGCGGTCTCTCGACGAAATTCTCGGGCTCACCATGACGACAGCATCGGGTGATCAGGTCACACTGAGCAACATGGTTTCCACCCGATCAAGCCGGGGGCCCATCATCATCGACCGCAAGGACCAGCAGCGATTGGTCACGGTAAAGGCCAATGTTTCAGGCCGGGACCTGGGTTCTGTTTCCGAAGATGTACAGAACCGGTTGAACCGGCTCCCTCGCCCGATGGGGTATGACCTGATAGTAGCCGGTAATTTTGAGGAACAGCAGAATGCCTTCCATGAACTGATTCTCTCCCTGTTGCTGGCCCTGGTACTGGTCTATATGGTTCTGGCCTGCCAGTATGAGTCTCTCGTCAATCCTCTGGTGGTCATGATGAGTGTGCCGGTGGCAGCGGTGGGCGTGCTGGTGATCCTCTTTTTGACCAGTACCACCTTGAACGTTCAGTCCTATATCGGCTGTATCATGTTGGGCGGCATTGTGGTGAACAATGCCATTCTTCTGGTAGATCAGGCCGGGCAGCTCGGCCGTTCGGGTATGGGAGTAAGAGACGCCCTGGTCGAAGCCGGACGGAGAAGGCTCCGGCCCATCCTGATGACGACCCTGACCACGATCCTCGGCCTGATTCCCCTTGCCCTGGGTATCGGAGAGGGGGCGGAAGCCCAGGCTCCTCTGGCACGAACCGTGGTGGGCGGGCTTGTTGGATCGACCTTGATCACGCTGGTACTCATACCGGCGGTCTATTCCTTTTTTCACCCGGAAACGAAAGGAAGGCACAGTTGAATACGCGCCTGTTTTGTATTGCAGTAGTGTTGACGGTAGCGATGTCCGCCTTTGCATGCGCACCTGACCGATGGAGAGTCTTTACCCATGATGAAGACCGATACCCGGAAAAAGAGACATACCGGCCTGCCGATATTCCGGAAACGGTTCAGCCGGAATTTACCGAACCGCCGTCATTTGAAATTCCATCCGGCAAAGGGCCAATGGATTTGTCCATTGAACAGGCTGCCATGCTGGCGCTCAGCCGAAACCGCGATCTTCAGGTTCAGAAACTCAATCCTCTGATCTCCGGTGCTTTTGAAGAGATCGATAGAGGGAATTTTGACCCGGAAGTGTTTGCTGAATACCAATATCTGGATGAACAGTCCACGGAAACCTCCCGTGCTACGGGTGAGCAGTTTCCGGTAGAAGGAAACAACAGTGAATTTGTGTCCGGCATCCGCCAGGCCCTGCCCACCGGCACTACCCTTGAAGCCTCCGTCTCACAACAGCGGGATACTTCCAACCGCACACCTGAGGAGCAGAACGCACGGGTTGGTCTGAGTATCACCCAGTCGCTGCTTCGGGGGTTTGGTCCGTCGGTCAATCTGGCCAGTGTGCGGCAGTCCGAACTTGAAACAACGGCCAGTCTTTATGAGTTGCGCGGGTTTGTCGAGGCGCTGCTGGCTGAAACGGAAATTGCGTACTGGAATTTTGTCCTGGCCGGAAAGGAGATCGCCATCTTCAAACACTCCCTTGCCATTGCCGGACAACAGCTTGATGAGGTTGAACAGCAGATTTCAGTAGGACTCCTGCCGGAAGTGGAGGCTGCCGCGGCAAGGGCTGAGGTGGCACGCCGGGAACAGGCCCTGATCGAGGCCCGCAGCATGCTGGAGGAGCGCCGGATGAAACTGCTCCGGATGATCAATCCCCTGCCGGAAGATGGATTCGACCTCTGCATCAATTCCGTCAGCGAACCAGCCATCGAGCTTGCGCCGATCACCGATCTCGCGGATCGTCTGGAGCTGGCGGTGCGTTCCCGGCCGGATTTGAACGAGGCGCGTCTTCGCCTTCGGCAAAACAGTCTGGAAACCATCGTTACCCGGAATGGTCTTCTTCCCCGGCTTGAGCTGTTCGCCGACCTGGGACAGACCGGATATGCAGATAATTTTTCCGGTTCCTTCCGGGAGCTAAATAACGATACCCATGATTTTGCAGTGGGATTCCGCTTTTCTCATTATTTGTCCAACCGGTCCGCAAAGGCTACCGACCTGGCTGCCCATGCATCCAGACGGCAGGCAGCCGAGGCCGTTGAGAATCTGGCCCAGATTGTACGCCTGGATGTCAGGCTGGCTGTCAACGAAGTGGAGCGCGCACGGCAACAGATCGCTGCCAGCCGGGCCACACGCATCCTCCAGGAAAAAACCCTGGAAGCGGAAAAGGAAAGATTCAAGGTCGGCAGTTCCACCTCCCTGCTGATTGCCCAGGCCCAGCGGGATCTTCTGGCAGCCGGAATCACCGAAGTCATCTCGATTGTCAACTACCGCATTGCCCTGGTTCGGCTCTATCTTGCGGAAGGCACCATGCTGGAACGCCGGGGAGTGAAACTGGACGGGGGGCAGATGCCATGAAAAAAAGCAGGAGAATGTCTGTCCATCCTCATTCTCATTGAAAATCAATTCCCCCTGTCCTTTCCTCTTTCCTGGGCCGGCTATGCAGGAAAAGAACGGGCGAACAGATCCTTGATCGCCTTTTTGCCTGCATCGGTAAGGTTGCAGGTGCCTGTACCCACGAATGTTTTATGTTCAATCCTGGGCTGGTCTTCTGCCCATGTATTATTTTTCCAGGTAAACCACTGGTTTTGCTCCTGGTCAAAAACGCTCAACGGCCGGTTGAACAGCTTGCCCAGTTCAACCGCCCAGCCGGTGCCTCCCTTGACGGTATTGTCCGGCTGAATCCAGCCCACGGCAAATATTTGTATGCCGTTGTTGACCATATGGAAGATGGATTGAAAAACTTTGCGGATCATATTGCCCTGGGAATATCTCCGGTTCATGCGAAGGGCAACGATCTCCATGCTGATGTCACCCTTTTTCAATTCTTCGGGTGAGAGAACGGTCAGCCCTTTTTCCCTTGCCGGCTGGTGTCCTTCGAATGAGTAGTTCACTTCACGGATGGAAAACAGTTCTGCCTGCTGCCCGAACTCGGCTTCTGCACCGCGATGTCCACCACTGTATAGTGTAAATTGATCTGAACTGGTCATGATGTTTCTCCTTTATACGGTTTTTCTGACTTATTCTGCTGTTGATGCACGCTGCATGGAAAACAGAGCCATAGCCTTTATATCGGTTTGATACTTTATTCAAGTCAGATTGTGATGAGGAACCTGATTTATGGATAATTTAATGCTTCGCGATATGGGATCGATACTGACCATTGGCAAACGCAGTATCTGTTTTTTACCAGATTTACATCCGGGACTCAACTCTCTTTTTTATGCAGCCGGGTATTCATTATTTTCCGACAGGGGGAACATCTGGATAGCATACTGGTATATCATGCTATTCAAGCCTGTATTGAAAATTTTAGTTGACATTATGAGCATTGTTCAATAAATTGATCTATGTTCAAAATGTTGACGGATCAAAACAGATGTTTATGCATATTTTTTATTTAATTTAATCCAATAAGGAGGCCCCATGTATGATTTTCTGCTGACCCCTGAAGAACAGGAATTAAAAAGGGAAACCCGTGCATTTGTCCGGGAGGAGATCACCGGTGATTTCCTGAGAAAAATGGATAAGGATGAAATCATCTATCCGCGTGAATTTGTCGAAAAACTGGCTGCCAGGAATTTGAGGGGAATCCGGTTTCCCCAAAAATACGGCGGACGCGGAATGAGCTGGGTGGCAGAGGTTGCAGCCACCGAAGAGATCGGATGTCTGGGAATGGCACTGGGCTGCGCGTTTGTCATGCCGTCCATTGTCGGAGAGGCCCTCAATCTCTTTGGCACGGAAAGGCAGAAAGAAAAATATTTAAGACCGTACATCCAGGGAAAACTGGTGGCTGCCGAGGCACTGACCGAACCCAGAGGGGGATCGGATTTTTTCGGCGCCATGACCAAAGCGGAACTCCGCGGGGATCATTTTATAGTAAATGGAATGAAACGGTTTGTGGTCGGTGCGGAAGGCTCAGATTTTTTTCTGGTTTACTGCCGGACCAACTTTGATGAATCCGCTCACAAATACAGTCGGCTCAGCCTTCTGATCGTTGACAAAGGCCCTGGAGTGGAAACCGAATATATGTACGGGCTGATGGGATGCCGCGGCGGTGGAACCGGCCGTCTGGTTTTCAGGGATGTAAAGGTTCCGAAAGAGAATCTGGTCGGGGAACTCCATGGGGGCGCGCTTTGCTTTCATCAGATGATGATTCCCGAACGGCTGACATCTGCGGCCGGCTGTCTGGGAACCTGGGGCGCCCTGGATCTGGCTGTCCGCTATTCCAACCGGCGGCGGGCCTTTGGAAAGGAAATCCGGAAATACCAGGCTGTCAGTTTTAAGGTGGCGGATTCCATTACCCAGTTGGACGCGGCCCGTTCGATTACCTACATGGCGGCCCGTGCAGTGGATAGCCAGTATGCCAATGTCCGGCGTCTGGTCAGCGAAGCCAAGCGGTTTGCCACGGAAGCTGCATGGGACATCGTGAATAATGCCATGCAGATTATGGGCGGTATCGGATATACGGATGTCTACCCGATTGAACGGGCGCTCCGGGATACCCGTCTTGGCATGATATGGACCGGTACCACCCAGATCATGAACCTCATGATTCAGCATGAATATTATAACCAGGTACTGGATGCTTCATATGACCGGAGGATCATGGAAGATGATGCCGGCAATCCGGATATCACCGAACGATGCTTTACCGATGATGACATGATGGATGTGTTTACCGGGAAAATTCAAAAAGTCTGAAATCAGGAAAAAAAGGCACAACTCGTATTGAATTGCCGGTAAAAAATCTGTATGCAGACAAACCAGATAGAGAATCCCGGGAGAAATCTTTTGACGAAAAAAAGACTTGAAGATTTAAAGCAGACAGAGCGGGACTCCCGTCGGAAAATCATTCTGGACGCGGCACTGGAACTTTTTGCTGTCAAGGATTTTCGGAGCGTCACGGTCCGGGAGATTTCCAGACATGCGGGCGTCAGCATCGGAACCATTTACAACTACTACCCGAATCTCACAGAGCTGTTCCTGGATGTGTTTTTAAACTGCGCTGCGGAAATCACGCAGATGCTTGACAACATCTCCTCCAAAACGCCGGCTTCACTGGAACAGCTTTGTGAATTCTACATCACCTATCTGAATGACAACATGACCTTTTATCAGATGATGAGCCATTTCATGCTGGGAGGAGAACTGTCTCCGGATGCCACACAAAAGCTGGATGAAATTATGAAGGAATTGATGAACCGTCTGGAGACGGCGCTTCTTTCCGTTGGCTATAAAACAAACTCCCGGATTACCGCCCATGCCCTGTTTTCCGCCTTAAACGGCATCATGATCAGCTATGCAAGGTATCCTGGAAAAACCGATAAAGATATTCGCCGGCACACCCTTCGTCTGGCCGAAATGATTGCCGATGTTTTTTCCGGGAAAAAGCCGTGACTGCAATCTCCTTATGCTTCAAAAATATTTTTCTGCTTTATTGTGGAACCGGGCGTCTCCAGTTGCGGTACCTGGGAAAATTTTTCATATTTCAGGGATGTCCGGATGCGTTTGATCAGTTCTCCCCGGCTGATCCTTCCTTGCGTTTTCCGGATATGTTTGCAGAAAAAATAGGTGAAGGCCCCATTATAGGTATTGCCGATTTGAGCATCCGCTGAAGTCTGGGATTCCTTACAGCCTGCCCAGAGAACATGATGATATTTCTGGATTGCTTCCTTCCTGCCAAAATTCCGGGCATTCAAACCTTCTTCATTTCTGCATTCAATGTCAACGGGAGGGGCAAGAAATCGGATTTTCATTTCCTTTGCCGGTGCAATCTCCCGGGTTCCGGTTCCGGAAAAACAGGAATCCAGAATGACTTCAAGCGTAACGCCTGTTTTTATTCCCTGAAAAATTTCGCACAGGTCATCATCAACAATGAGGCCGCCATCCCAGTCCGTTCCCCAGGGACAGATGGCTTCATCCATGCGGTCTTTCAATTCATCACCATTACGGTCACGAATCTGTGTTCCGTGTCCCGAGTAATGAAACACGAGGATATCCCCTTTTTTAGCGCCGGTAACCAGCCATTTCAGACGGCGGATGATGTTTTCTTTATTTGCCCGTTTGTCAACCAGCACTCTGATATCCGGAACGGTAAAGTCATAATATTTTAAAAGAATGTCCCGGATGTTGGTAACATCATTGACACACCCGCTCAGATCGTTGATTTCTTTGTAGTCGTTGATTCCAACCAGTAACGCTTTTTTGGCCATAATTCCTCCTTTTTTCAATTTTCACAGATATGAATATTCTCTATCTTTCCAGGCTGCTGTTGGCCAGAGCATACTGTTTGAAAATTTTTCGCATGTCAACAAAATTATCTGCGAAATATGGAAAATGGGATTTTTTCCGATCATGAAGCAAAATAAACACCCTGGCTATTGAACGTAACCGTAATTCGGTATAATAAAAAGAATATGGATAATTTATCTTCTCTGAGAACAGACAACCCGGTGGTAATTTGGATCAATGATCCGGTGGAAATCGTGTGAGAACATGAAACAAGTTGAAACTAGTATGAGCGTCTGGAGGTTTTTTTGGAAAACAGTGTAGACTTTTCAGCCTCCCATTGGGGGCTGCCGGTGGACAAGGGAAAAAACGTCGGCAGGCTCATCGTCGAAGAACCGCTGGCCATCCGGGTGGAAGGAAAACCCTATGTGGTGGTCATGCGGACACCGGGTGATGAGATCGCGCAAGCCGCCGGGCTTTGTCTGGCGGAAGGCCTGGTGGAACTGCCATCAGATATTGCTTCGATGGGGGTTTGTGAGGCAGATAATACCAATGTCGTTACAATCACCCTGACTCCCGAGAGACGAAAGCATGTTCCAGACAAACTGGATCGCCGGGAATTCATCAGCCAGACCAGTTGCGGTATTTGCGGAAAGGAAGTTGTTTCGGAATTATACCAGTCAATTCAACCCCTGACGGATGAAACTGTCTTTGACATACAGGAAGCAGTCGCCTGCCTGAATGCCCTTCCGGAACAGCAGCCGCTCAGGCAACAAACCCGTGCAGCACATGCAGCCGCCATTTACAATATGGACTTGACCTGCCTTTGCGTTGCAGAGGATGTTGGCCGTCATAACGCACTGGACAAGGCTGTCGGCAAGCTGTTTCTGGATGGCCGGTTATCTTCAGCCAAACTTCTGATTCTTTCTTCCAGGATCAGTTATGAACTGGTTCAGAAAGCAGCCAGGGCAAGAATTCCCGTCATTCTGGCCTGGTCCCGGCCCACCTCTCTGGCCGTTACCCTGGCGGACAGCCAGAACATGACGCTTGCCTGTTCGGACGGTGCGTCCGGCTTATACCTTTTTTGTGGCGAACAACGGCTCAAACCCTCTTAAGCGGTCAGGAATATAGATGAAGGATTTTTTTAAAGTTACAGACCTGGATAAGGTGCTTGAATATACCTCTTTATTTCCAGCAATTGAAACAGAGCTGGTTATGATTGAAAAAACACCGGGCCGGATTCTGGCGGAAGAGATTACCGCTGACATTGATCTTCCTGGATTTTCACGTTCAACCATGGATGGATATGCGTTACTCGCTTCGTCAACATTCGGCGCATCTGAAGAAAATCCTGCGTATATCCATGTTATCGGCTCAATCGCAATGGGCGAATCCCCTTGTTTATCCGTCGGACAGGGAGAAGCTGTCAGAATATCAACCGGAGGCATGCTTCCCAAGGGAACCGACAGCGTGATCATGATCGAACACACTGAAGTTCTAGATGAAAAAACAATCGAAGTTTACAAGGGCATAGCACCTGGTCATAACGTGATTGAAAAGGGGGAGGATTTTGCCAAAGGAAGCGTTGTTCTAAATATTGGACAAAAAATACGGCCGCAGGAAACAGGCCTGCTTGCTGCTTTTGGAAAAGAAAAGGCAAAGGTCTTTACAAAACCGGTAATCGGAATCATTTCCACAGGTGATGAAGTCGTACCGCTTTCGGAAATTCCGCATCCGGGACAGATCCGGGATATCAACACCTACACTCTTTCCGGGCAGGTAATCGAGGCCGGCGGTATCCCTTTTACTTTTGGCATCATTCAAGATGATTATCAGAATCTTTTGGAAAAATGCCGGGAAGCCTTGCATGGTTGCGATATGGTTCTGATATCCGGAGGAAGCTCTGTCGGAACCCGTGATTTTACAATCGAGGTTTTATCCGCTCTTCCGGATTCTGAGATCCTGGTTCACGGAATCTCCATCAGCCCCGGAAAACCGACGATTCTGGCCAGATCAGGCAAAAAGCCGATCTGGGGGCTTCCCGGTCATGTTGTTTCCGCCATGATCGTTTTTTCCGTGGTAGTCAAACCTTTTATCGAAAAAATAAGCGGTTTTCTGCCGGAGCGGAAAAATCAGGTGACCTTTCCTGCACGGCTCCTACGGAATGTATCTTCGGCCCAGGGAAGGACAGAGTACATCCGGGTCAGGCTGAATGAAAAAGAGGGTATTCTATGGGCGGAACCCATCCTGGGAAAATCCGGGCTGATTAACACCATGATCAAAGCAGACGGGTTGATTGAGGTAGGAAAGAACGTGGAAGGCCTTGAAAAGGGGAGCGAGGTCAAGGTTTCCCTGCTGTGAAATATGACGGATTCATATTGATGAGGAGTGTATGATGAACACACGCAATGTTTATTTGAAAATGAAAACCCTTGAAGAAGCCAGAGAGATTCTTTTTACCGCGTTTTCCCCTATTCAAAACCTTCCGGGTGAAACCGTTCCGGTTTTGGATGCAATCGGCAGGGTGACTGCTGAAGCTGTCAGTGCAAGGCTTTCATCTCCTAACTTTCATTCCGCAGCTATGGACGGCATCGCCGTAAAAGCGGAAAATACGTTTGGGGCAAGCGAGACACAGCCGAAACAGCTTATTGTAAACAAGGATGTTTTTTTTCTGAACACGGGACATGTGCTTCCAAAAGAGACAAATTCCGTCATCATGATTGAACATGTAAATATCCTGGATGAAAACCGGATCGAAATAGAAGCGCCTGCCGTACCCTGGCAGCATGTGAGAAAAATGGGAGAAGATATCGTGGCAACCGAACTTCTGTTTCCCCGGAATCATGTTATTACTCCTTACTGTGTGGGCGCGCTTCTTTCCGGCGGTATTTTTTCGGTTTCCGTGAGGAGAAAACCCCGCGTGTTGATCATTCCGACCGGATCGGAACTTGTTGACTGGAATGAGGCGGACATGGACCAGCTCCATCCAGGGCAGGTTCTTGAAACCAATTCCTTTGTCCTTGGTAAATTGGTTGAGTCTTCAGGCGGGGTTTACGAAAGGCACGATAAAATAAAAGATGACGCAGGGAAAATAAAAGAGGCTCTCCTGAAAGGCATAAAAGGCGAATATGATATTGTCCTGATCATCGGCGGATCATCGGCCGGGTCAGAGGATTATGCAAAAAGCATTATACTGGAAGCCGGCGAGGTGCTGGTTCACGGTGTCACCATCATGCCTGGAAAGCCGGTTGTGATCGGCACGGCCGGTAATAAACCGGTTTTTGGGATTCCCGGATATCCGGTATCGGCCATTGTTGCCTTTGAACAGTTTGTCTATCCGGTGATATGCAAAATGCTGGGACAGCCGGAGAAAGAAAGGCAAAAAGCGGAAGTCATGCCTGCAAAGAAGATCGCATCCAAACTGGGTGTGGAGGAGTTTCTGCGGGTAAAGCTCGGAAAAGTCGGCAACAAGGTAATCGCAACGTCCCTTCCAAGGGGCGCAGGATGCATCACATCGATTACCGAGGCAGACGGCATCATACGCATACCCAATCATGTGGAAGGAATAAATGCCCAGGAGCCTGTTCAGGCAGAACTTCTGCGGCCGCTTTCTTCCATAAACAACACGATCGTTGTGGTCGGAAGCCATGACAATACGCTCGATGTTCTTGCAGATATCATAAAGGCGGGGAGCAGCAACCTTACGCTCTCTTCAAGCCATGTCGGCAGCATGGGCGGCCTTATGGCAGTAAAAAATGGGGTGTGCCACCTTGCAGGTTCCCATCTTCTGGATACAACGGACGGTTCCTATAACGTCTCCTATATCAAAAAATATCTTCCGGATATGAAAATAAAAGTTGTCAACCTGGTATTCCGGGATCAGGGGCTTATTGTTGCAAGAGGAAATCCAAAAAACATCAAGGGGATCGGGGATCTTGCCCGTCAGGATATCACCTTTATCAACCGGCAGGGTGGATCAGGAACCAGGATACTGCTGGATTATAGATTAAGTCAGCTTGGAATAAATCCGAAATTGATAACGGGATATGACAACGAAGAGTTTACGCACATGTCGGTTGCTGTAGCTGTCCTGAGTGGCTCAGCCGATGCGGGACTCGGCATCTATGCCGCTGCAAATGCCCTTCATCTTGATTTTATACCGGTTGTTACGGAACAGTATGATCTTGTGATTCCGGAGATCTTTTTTGAAACCGGAAACATACAAATTCTGCTTGAAACCATAAACACGGCAGATTTTAAAAACCGTGTTGAGTCTTTGGGTGGTTACAGCACAAAAAATACCGGAAAAATAATATTATGAAGGCCTGTTCCCGGTATCGGTTTTTTATGCCCTGACCGTACCCTATGCCTTTTCTACACTGACCGCACAAACCTTGAATTCAGGAATTTTGGAAACCGGATCAAGAGCTGCGTTGGTTAATTTGTTAATAGCAGCTTCATAAAAATGAAATGGTACAAAAATAACTCCATGATCCGTCATGTTTGAAACCGATGCCTTTACTTTTACACTGCCGCGTCTTGAAGTAATCGTTACATAACTTCCATCTTTGAGATTCATGTCCTTTGCGTCTTTTTCATTGATTTCCGCCAAGGCTTCAGGATAAATGCGGTTTAAGCCGGTTCCTTTTCTGGTCATGGTTCCGGTGTGGTAATGCGCATGGACACGGCCCGTGGTTAAAATAAACGGGAATTCTGCATCCGTGGCTTCGGCAGGCGCCTGATATTCAATCGGGAAGAAAACGCCTTTTCCTCTGGCAAATCCATTCACATGAAGAATGGGCGTACCTGGATGATCCGGCGTCGGACAAGGCCAGGTCAAGCCCTCTTTCTCAATTCGATTATATAAAATTCCGGCATAGCTTGGGGTAAGAGTGTTAATTTCAGCCATTATTGCCGAAGCATCGGAATAGTCCATCGGGTATCCCATTTTTTTGGCAATTGCTGAGATAATCCGATAATCTTCCATGGCCTCCCCTGGAGGATTCAATGCCTTGCGCACGCGCTGCACGTTTCGTTCGGTATTTGTAAATGTTCCGTCTTTTTCAGCGAAACATGCTCCGGGAAGAACCACATCGGCAAGCTTTGCTGTTTCCGTTAAAAAGATATCCTGAACAACCAGAAAATCCAGTTGGGAAAATTTTTGTTCAACATGATTCAAATCCGCGTCACTGAGAAGGGGATTCTCTCCCATGATATACAACGCCTTGATTTTTTTTCCGATGGCAGGAATCATTTCCGTAACGGTCATGCCGACGGTTGGAGAAAGATTGGCGACTTTCCATGCTTTTGCGAATTTTTCTGATATTGCGGTATCGGTTACGTTCTGATAACCGGTAAAAACATTGGGCAGACCGCCCATATCGCATGCACCCTGAACATTATTCTGGCCGCGAAGCGGATTGACTCCGCCACCTTCAACACCGACATTGCCACAGAGCATTGCCAGGGCGCCAAGGCTTTTTACGTTGTCCGTGCCGCTGGTATGCTGCGTGATTCCCATTGCATAACAAATAGACCCCGGGCTTTCTTTGGCATAAATACGGGCGGCCGTAATAATATCTTTTGCAGGGATATCGGTAATTTCAGATACATAATCAGGCGTATATTTTTCCACACATTTTTTCAACTCTTCAAAACCGGATGTGCGTTCATCAATATATTTCTGTGCCTGAAGGTTTTCGCTGATGATTACATTCATCAAACCGTTTAT
>CAMBQS010000035.1 GCA_945870015.1 Desulfocicer vacuolatum DSM 3385 | reverse complement strand
TATATTGTGACCCGCTGCACTTCTTGAAACAGAACATAACAACCTTCCCTTTGAATGTCGGCTTACGACTGATCGTTGGATATGGCGCAATTTTACTCTTTCTGATTCTGACCGGATGTTCCACAGCAAACCTGATTTCAGAAGACCGGCGGAAAGAATGGACGCCTCTCCAATCAGAAAAATCCATTCAGCAACTGCAGCAGGAAGTATTGCGGCAGATGGATCCATTCAACCGCTATCAGCGTGGCAAAATCATGCGCGTGACAGCCTCTGACACCTGGAATTCAACCCTGATTCGTTGGATGACACCGCTTGACCTCGACAAACAAAAATTTCAGGCACATCTTGAACTCTATCACCAGGGTATTGAATATACCTTTCTAAACGGTGAAAAAAAAGAACAGACCATCGGTTTTGACGGACAAAGTTATGAATACGTTACAACCGAAAAGCGCTATACGGAGAGTACGGGCAGTTCTCTATATCTGGGCCCCCTGCAAAGCTACCTGGAGTGGTGCCAGACTCTGATGCGCCATCCCACAAAAAAAATTCTGGGGATGCGTGAGATAAACAATATACCTTACTGGATTGTATACACTATTGAGGGTTCTGTTGAAAAATTGGATCAACATGACCAATATCTGATTTACATTAATGCCCAAAACAACCGAATCGACTATGTTGAGTTCACCATGCGAGACCTCATGAAGTCTTATAAAGGGGTGGTTCATTATAAGGACTACAAAACGGTCGAAGGAATTCTGATGCCTTTTTGGATTGGAATTGCAAATGGCATTTTTCAACCGGATTTTGATCACTATTTTGCAATAGAATCAATAGAATTTCGTTCTCCTGATTAGCCGATTCCAATCCCTTCTTGCAATGAAGAAGTCTGAGCAATTTCAAAAGAAATGATGTTTTCTTGTATTCGGAAGTCAAGAAGAAAAATTGAATTTAAATCAGGGTTCAACTTCCGGTTTGGATCATCTGCCCCGATCCAGACTTCGGTATTGAATCGCTTCTGCAATATGGTTTGACTGGATATTGGTCTGAGCCTCAAGGTCGGCAATGGTGCGGGCGATTTTCAGGATACGGTAATACGCACGGGCAGAGAGATTCAGTTTGTCAATTGCGGTCATGAGTAGTTTTTCGGAATCCGGTTGAATCGGGCAATGTTTCTGGACAAGCCTGCTGCCCATGCGGCTGTTGCTGTAGATTTTTGTTTGTTGATACCGGTTTCTCTGAATGTTTCTTGCCTTGACCACGCGCTCCCGGATTAATTCAGAGGGTTCAGCAGGGGTCTGGCTTAAAAGATTCCGGTATGGAACCGCCGGTACTTCGATCTGAATATCAATGCGATCCAGAAGCGGTCCGGATATACGGGCACGGTAATTGGCAATCTGATGATGGGTGCATTTGCAGGCCTGCCGGAGATCGGAAAAAAAACCACATGGACAGGGATTCATCGCCGCAATCAGCATGAAATTGGAGGGATAGGTTATGGTCGTGAGCGCTCTGGATATGGTTACCTGCTGGTCTTCCAGGGGCTGCCTCAGCACTTCCAAGACATGTTTTTTGAATTCCGGAAGCTCGTCCAGAAAAAGAACACCATTATGAGCCAGGCTTACCTCGCCGGGTTTCGGAGTGTGCCCGCCTCCGATCAGCCCTGCATCGGATATGGTGTGGTGGGGAGAGCGGAAGGGTCTTTCGGTAATCAATGACAGCCCGCTTCCCAATGCCCCTGTAACAGAATAGATGGAGGTGGTTTCGATTGCCTCATCAAAAAGCAAGGGAGGCAAAATCGACGGCAGCCTCCTTGCGAGCATGGTTTTCCCGGAGCCGGGCGGACCGGTCATGATCAAATTATGTCCACCAGCGGCTGCAATCTCCAAGGCTCTTTTTGCATGTTCCTGGCCGACAACCTCGGAGAAGTCATTATCTGCTGAATGGGTGGTGTTTTCCTGAATCTCCGGATTCGCATCTTCCGGTTGAATGGTATTGGTTCCCTGAAAAAAATCAACGGATTGATACAGGGTTCGGACAGGGAAAACCGGTATTCCCCTGACAACAGCCGCCTCTTTCCGGTTTTCCCAGGGGATCATGATCCCGGAATAGTTTGCTTTTTTAGCAGCAAGCGCCATAGGCAGAGAACCCTTGACCGGTTTGATCCTTCCATCCAGTGACAATTCGCCCAGAATCAGATACCGGCACAAAATCTCCTGGGATATCAATCCCGTAGCGGACAGGATGCCCAGTGCAATTGGAAGGTCAAATCCGGTTCCTTCTTTCTTTAAGTCTGCGGGTGCAAGGTTCACGGTGATGCGGTCATGGGGAAAGGAGTATCCGGAATTGGTGATGGCGGACTTGACCCTTTCTCTGCTTTCTTTTACCGCGGTTTCCGCCAGCCCTACGGTTGTGAACGATGGAAGTCCATGAGAGATATCAATCTCAACCTCCACCAGACAGGCATCGATTCCAATTACTGTGCTGCTGAGCACCTTTGCAAGCATATGATACTCCGATTTTTTGTATTTACATTTTTTTTAATAAAGAAGAAGAAGGTTGACACCGGTATTCAATATTTCGTATTGATTTTCATATTATTTTTCAGGATCAAGATAATTGAGATAAAACCAAATAGTCAAGATTTTATTGAGATAATAATTCATAAATTCTCTGTTTCCCTGTTTTGATTGCCCCTGGAGGCATGTTCAATTTATATGGTATTGCTTTGTGGTTTGATTCAGCAGCAGGAAACACGGGTCCGCCTTTTCCCTTTAAGGTTATTCAAATTTGTGATAATGGGTGTAAATATCTGATTTTACATTTTCAGATTGGGTATAAATAAAGATAAGCCGGATTGAAATCAATTGATTCATGAGTGGCGTTTGGAATAAAGATGCAATACAATCAAAGAACGATCGTGAAACCGGTTTCCTGCTCCGGGGTGGGGGTGCATTCCGGAAAAGAGGTAACGCTTACAATAAAACCTGCACCTGCAAATCATGGTATTAAGTTTGTGCGAATCGACCTGCCGGCCTTTCCTGAAATTCCAGCGCTGTTTAATATGGTTGTGGATACAAGCCTTGCTACGGTTATTGGGAATGAAGGGGTAATTGTTTCGACAATTGAACACCTGATGGCTTGTCTGGCTGGTTTTTCAATCGAAAATGCCCTGATTGAACTGGACAATTATGAAATGCCGATTCTGGATGGCAGCTCGGCTGTTTATGCAAAAATGATTAAAGAAGCCGGTATCCAGGAGCTTCCTGAGCCCAGATACTTTTTTATTGTCAAAAAACCCATCGAGCTCAAAGAAAATGATAAATCGGTTATTGCGTATCCATCATCCCAAAGGCAGATTACCTGTACAATCGATTTTCCACACCCCCTGATTCAGACACAAACCTTGTCAGTAATTTTGACAGACGAAGTTTTTGAACGGGAAATCTCCAAGGCCAGAACCTTTGGATTCCTGAATGAGATAGAGTATCTTAAGCGGTATGGATTGGCCAGGGGCGCATCTTTGGAAACCGGCGTGGCGATTGATGAAACAAAGATTCTGAATAAAGAAGGGCTGCGTTTTACAGATGAGTTTGTCCGTCACAAGATTCTCGATTGTATCGGGGATTTTTCCCTGCTGGGCATGCCGATTCTGGGCCATATTGTCACCAACAAATCCGGGCATGCATTTAATCATGCTTTTTTAAAAACTTTTTTTGAACAAAAAGACGCCTGGGATACCCGATCCATAGAAAGTTTTTCAGACATTGATTACTCTTCTTCGAAATCGCTTGCCATTTAATAGACGATTCGTTATGAATCTAACTTGTTAGATTTAGAAACAATGGTTTGCTTGAAAATCTATGGAAAATCGAGATTGATTGTGTGGATGGAAGCGGGTTTTGCATCAAGGAAAGATGATACAACAGAAAATGATGTTTACAAAAAAATTATTAAAAAAAATAATATGTTATATGTTCATTAGCCTTTTTATCCTTCAAGGAAGCAGCATTGCTCAGGACGCCGCCCTGAACAATATTATCATCAACAATACACGGGATAATCTGCTGCTGTATCTTGCTGTTGAAGGTGCTTTCCATGAAAAAATGAAAAAGGCAATCATCAGCGGAGTCCCTGCTTCTTTTTCTTTTTATGTGATGTTGTTTCGTTATCGAGGATTATGGGTGGACGAAAAAATAACCGATATCGAAGTGACGCACACCATGAAATATGATAATCTGAAAAAAGAGTATACGGTCAGCCGTTCCTGGGAATCCGAATCCCAGGAGGTGACAACACCATCCTTTGAAGAAGCCCAAAAACTGATGTGTGAGATCAAAGGCATGCATGTTGTATCCCTCTCAAGGCTGACAAAAGGGACACAATATCAAATAAAGGCAAAAGCCGAACTCAGCAAGATGACCTTGCCGCTTTATCTTCATTATGTTTTATTTTTCGTGTCATTATGGGATTTTGAGACAGACTGGTATACAGTTGATTTTACATACTAGAAACCATGGAGAAAATAACATAACAGACAACCCCAATCAGGCTCCTGAAAAAAGATGTTGACCCGTAAAAACCGACGAAAAGTCATTCCATCAATCTCAGAAGATGAGATCAAGAGACGAAAACGGGAATATCTTATCATCCTTGGGATAATCATTTTTTTCCCTATTCTCACTTTTTTTGAAACCCGCATTATCTATTTTGGAACCGATTTTCCGATCTCCAATACCGTCCTGATGTTTTCTTTGATCAACATCAACCTGCTGTTGTTGATCTTGTTGATTTTTCTTGTTTTTCGGAATCTCGTAAAGCTGCTCTATGACCGGAGACGCAGAATCACCGGTGCAAAGCTCAGAACACGTCTGGTCATTGCATTTATTTCCCTCTCCCTGCTTCCGACAATCGTTCTTTTTTTCTTTGCCATGAATTTTATCACAACCAGTATTGAGTTCTGGTTTAATGTGCCGGTGGAAAAGGCACTTGAGAATTCGTTATCGGTTGGAAGAAGCCTGTACCGGTATGTAGAGGATAATAATCTGTTTTTTCTTGAAAAAGCAGCGTATCAGATCAGCACGAAGAAGCTGCTGGGTCCGGACAAGCAAAAAACATTCACCCGATACATACAGGTTGTTCAGCGTGAATTCAATCATCATGCAGTCGAAGTTTATGATGCCAATGCAAAAAGGCTGACCTATGCATTGTCTCCGCTTCTGGAAAAAAGGGGATTGGAGGTTCTGGCACCGGAGAAGATTTTAAAAGAAGCTTCAAACGGTAATGTTAAAACCATTTCAGAAGAGATCAATGTCGGAGAACTGGTTCGCACGGTTGTCTCGATTCCTTATGGGGCAAAAAGGATTAATACAATCGGCTATGTGGTCATCAGCACCGTCATCTCCAGGGATTTATCCCGCAACATGGCATCGATTTCAAGGGGGTTTGAAGAGTATCAGCAGATTAAAATGCTGAAACGGCCGATTCAAACGACCTATTATATCAGCTTGTCCATCGTCGCTCTTCTGGTGTTGTTCTGCGCGGTGTGGTTTGGTTTCTATCTGGCCAAGTCCATTACCATACCGATCATGAGGCTGGCGGAAGGAACGCGACGGGTCGCTGAAGGTGATTTGAGTTTTAATATTGAACAGATCGCAGATGATGAAATTGGGAGTCTTGTAAATTCATTCAATAAAATGACAGGAGACCTCCGGGTGGGAAGGGAGCAGTTGGAACTTTCCGCAAGAATGCTTCATGAGCAGAACGATGAGATTGAAGAACAGCGGCAATACATGGAAATCGTCCTTAAAAATGTATCTGCCGGGGTAATCTCTTTAAACAAGGGTGGATTTATCACCACGATCAATAAATCCGCTGAAAAAATGCTTGGCATAAGGCCGGAGGAGATCATCAGCAAGAGTTATAAAAATCTGTTAAAAGGGGAATTCCTCGATCTGGCAAATGATACCATTGAGAAGATGACCAATTCCCGGGACAACAGCATTGTCCTGCCGCTCAAATTGACCATTGACGGAAAGCCCCGGAGTTTTCTGGTACACCTGAATGCTTTGAAGGACGATCTGGATCGGCATATGGGTATTGTTCTGGTGATCGATGATCTGACGGAGCTGGAAAAAGCGCAACGAATGGCCGCCTGGAGGGAAGTAGCCCGAAGGATTGCTCATGAAGTGAAGAATCCTCTTACCCCCATATCTCTTTCTGCGCAGCGTCTGAAAAGAAAATATTCCAGCCGGGTGGCGGATCCGATTTTTGATGAATGCACCCGAACCATTATCGATCATGTGGATTTGATTCGTAACCTGGTGAATGAGTTTTCAACATTTGCACGATTTCCAGGTGCCAATCCAAAACCCTGTGAACTGCCACCGATTATAGAAGAAACAGTTGCGCTGTTTCGGGAGGGGCATACCAATATCAATTTTGATATTCATATTGCAGACAACATTCCCAAACTGCAACTGGATCGTCAGCAGATCAAACAAGCCATGATCAATCTTGTGGACAATGCCATCGCTTCCATAATGCATATTGCTCCGGAAGGAGACGTTGCCATATCGGTGATGCATGATTCATTTCTGAATCTTGTCCGGCTGGAGATAAGCGATACAGGCACGGGTATTTCCGATCAGGAAAAAACCAGGCTGTTTGAGCCCTATTTTTCTACCAAAAAAACAGGTATGGGTCTTGGGCTTACGATTGTCAGTACCATCATCACGGACCATAATGGTTTGATCAGCGTTCAGGACAATCATCCTAGGGGGGCAAAATTTGTTATTGAGATTCCGGTTTAAAAAAGCGGATGGGATGGCTTTATACTACAGCCGCAAACAAAAGAAGGAAAAGAATGAAATTTATCATAATAGTAAGGAGTATGTAAAAAATGTTTCCAACAATAATGATTGTTGATGATGAACCCTCCATCCTGAAATCATTGAGTGGACTGCTTCTGGATGAAGGGTTTGAGGTCATCACGGCATCCAATGGGTATGAGGCGTTGAAAATTATCGATGAAGAGTCTCCGGATCTCGTGTTATTGGACATATGGATGCCTGGAATTGATGGAATCGAAACCTTGAAAGAGATCAAAAAAAAGAACCCTCATATGCAGGTTGTGATGATCACGGGGCATGGAACCATTGAAACCGCAGTCAAGGCAACCAAGTTTGGCGCATTTGATTTTATTGAAAAACCATTATCCATTGATAAAGTGATTGTGGCCATTAACAATGCATTGAATTTCAGACGGCTGGAAGAGGAAAACTGTTATCTTCGAAGAAAAACCCTTGAGAAAAATTCAATTGACGGAAACAGTCCTCCGATTCAAATATTAAAAAAGCAGATTTCGGTTGCAGCCCCCACAGATGCGTGGATCATGATCACCGGTGAAAATGGAACCGGTAAGGAGCTGGTTGCCCGAACCATTCATCATTTAAGCAATCGATCTGAGCACCCTTTGATTGATGTCAACTGTGCGGCAATACCGGATGAACTGATTGAAAGCGAGTTGTTTGGTCATGAAAAAAGTGTTTTTCCCGGTACCCAGGCAAAATCAAGGGGAAAATTTGAACTGGCCAATAAAGGGACGATTTTTTTGGATGAAATCGGGGATATGAGTCTGAAGACCCAGTCAAAAATACTTCGCGTCCTTCAGGAACAGAAGTTTCAGCGAGTTGGTGGAAGCAGAGTTTTACATATTGATGTCCGTGTAATCGCGGCCAGCAACAAAGATATTGAAAAAGAGATTGAAAAAGGGAATTTCAGGGAAGACCTGTTTTTCCGTCTCAATGTGATTCCCATTGAAATTCCTGCATTGAGGAGTCGTGTTGAGGACATTCCGGCACTGGTGAATACTTTTCTTGAAAAATGTGCAACCCAGTATCAAAGCAGCAAAAAAACGATCGACCAGGAAGCGCTGGATATGCTGATGCGGTATTCCTGGCCTGGAAATGTCCGGGAGTTGAAAAACCTTGTTGAAAGGCTGGCGATTATGGTTGAGGAGGAAAAGATTGAATCCCATCATATTCCCAATCCCTACAATATTAAAATGGAAAAAGAAACAGATTCACTGGATAACCGTCTGTTTTCCATCAACAGCCTGAAGAAGGCAAAGAGAGCATTTGAAGAGGAATTTATCCGGAAAAAATTGATGGAAAACAATAATGACGTGAAAAAGACAGCCAGGAGGCTGGGCGTTGAAAAAATTCAATTGGACAAGAAGATGGAAAATTTGAGATCATAAAGATGGGATTGCGTGTTATCAGCGGCAGTCGGCGGGGAAGGAAACTGTTGACAGTAAAGGGGATGCGTACCCGGCCAACCGCAGACCGGATGCGTGAATCCCTTTTCAATATTCTGTCTAACCGGGTGATCGGGTCACACATTCTGGATCTGTTTGCCGGTACCGGAGCGCTTGGGATTGAAGCCCTGAGCCGCGGAGCAACCTCGGCTGTTTTTATCGATAAAGAAAAGGAAGCTTTTTCCATAATCGGAAGAAATTTGGAAATATGCAGGTTGGAAGAGCAGTCAAAGGTTATGAGATGGGATATTGCAACCAATTTAAAGTGCCTGGAAGGAAAGGAGCCGAAATTTGACATGGTGTTCATGGATCCGCCCTATGATCAAGGCCTGGCTCAAAAAGCCCTGGCCAATCTTTATCAAAGCAATTCAGTAACGAATGGGGCGATTGTTGTTGTGGAACATTCACCGGCGGAGCCGGTGCATGAAAATCTTTTTGGATTTGAAATGACGGATCAGAGAAGATACGGCAGAACCTGTTTTTCTTTTTTTCATGTTCAACTACCCGCAGAAAAGGAAAGAACCGCCTGATGAAGAAGAAAATTGCGATTTATCCAGGATCATTTGATCCGCCTACCAATGGCCACCTTGATGTTATTGAAAGAGGACTGCAATTGTTTGATGGCGTGATTGTTTCCATCATGCACAATCCAGCCAAGCAATCCCTGTTTACGCTGGAAGAGCGTATGGATCTGCTGAGAGAGATCACAAAAACATTTTCAAATATTGAAATTGATTCATCCGATGGACTGCTGGTGGATTATGCGGTGAAACGGAATGCCCATGCCATCCTCAGGGGGATGCGTGCGGTTTCGGATTTTGAGTATGAGTTTCAGATGGCTCTTATGAACAGACGGTTGAATCGTGATATACAGACGGTATTTCTGATGACAGGACTCCGGTGGATATTTATCAGCTCATCTATCATTAAAGAGGCGGCGCGTTTTGGCGGAGATGTGTCGGATATGGTACCACCTGTGGTTTATCAAAAACTGAAAGAGAAATTTCCCTTGATGAAATAAGGTTATCATATGAATTTATGGCAGCTTCATATCTTTTGCAAAGTGATTGAACTGAAAAGTTTTTCAAAGACAGGTGAAATCATCCATCTGTCTCAACCCACCATCAGCACGCATATCAAGGATCTGGAAAGTTATTTCGGCTGTCAATTGATCGACCGGATGGGGAAACAGGCACTTCCGACAAAGGCCGGAGAACTTCTTTATGGATATGCACGCAGGCTTTTATTGCTCAGTGAGGAGACCAAAAGCGCAATTGCTTCCTTTAAAGGAAAGCTGACAGGAAGGCTTGCCATTGGCGGCAGTACGATCCCGGGTGGATATCTCCTTCCCATGGTGATCGGAGAGTTCACGAAACAATACAAAGATGTGTCTGTGTCCATATCGATCAGCGATACCCAGAAAATTGTGGAGGATACTCAAAACGGGCTGATCGAATTCGGGATTGTCGGCGGAAAAACGTTCATCAAGGGGATTGTGCAGGAAAAACTGATGGAAGATGATATGCGCCTGATTGTTCCGGCAGACCACAAGTGGGCTTTGAAAAAAACAGTGACCATCCCGATGCTTCAGAAAGAACCATTTCTGATTCGCGAACAAGGCTCAGGCACACTTTCTTCCTTGAAGAACAGCCTGTCCAAAATTCATATGGATCTTGAATCTTTCAATATCATTGCGGAGATGGGAAGCACAACCGCTGTGATCCAGGGAATCAAAAACCGGATCGGGGTTTCCATCCTGTCCCCGATAGCCATCCAGGAAGAGCTTCAGGCCGGCTCCCTTGCTGCACTTTCGGTCGAAGGAGTGGATCTGAAGCGGAGTTTTTATCTGATCCGTCATGCACAGCGAACCGCCTCTCCGATTGGTCATACATTTATCCGGTTTCTTCATGAAACCGTGGCAACATTGGTCAACGAATAGCATCAGGCTCACGGAACAGGACAATCCTGGTCATTGCATCTTCCGGATGAAAGGACTTTTCAGCAATCCTTTTGGCAGCCTGGGCAAGGCAAGGGTTCCCTGATCGCTGTAAGGGACATCGAACAGTCCCATACCAACCGTTCCGGATATGTCGTAGTTGTGGGTATCCTGTTGCGCTACTTCAGACACGGAACGAAGCAACTCCAGATAATTGATGCGGATGGGCAACTCCACGGCCTGGGCATCGTTTGCAGGCAGATGGATCGCTGCCTGAAAATCGCCTTTGATAAAATCCCGGCCGTCAATGCGGAGCCGGTAAGACAGGTTTTCAAGGTTCAGGCTGATGGAATTCGGATTGGTGACCCGGAATCGGAACACCGCCGTGCAGCCGAGCAGGGAGATATCCTTCATGGAAACGCTGTCGAGCTCCACCACAGGTTTTTGGATCATGCCTTGAAACATGGCGCATCCAGAGATGGATAAGAACATGGCCATGACAAGGAAAAAATATTTTTTCATATGACCGCCTTTTTATTTGAGTGATAATCATTTTTCAAGATTTTCCTGATAGGTTTCAATCAACCTGATTGCCTCCTGTCTGGATGAGAGCCTCTTTATGGACTCCCTGAATTTTCCGGCATCGGGCAGCCCTTTTACAAACCAGCAGAGCCTGCTGCGCATGATGCGGCAGGCATGCGTTTCCCCAATATAGGTGATGGAATCATTCAGATAGCGTTTTATGATCCGGAACCGGCTGGGAATATCATATACCGGTTCCGGTTCTCCTTTCAGCCGGGCAGCCACCTGGGAAAAGATCAGCGGGTTTCCGACCGCCGCCCTTCCGATCATGATCCCGTCGCATCCGGTTGTCTCAAGCATCCGGATGGCATCCTCTGCACAAGTAATATCACCGTTCCCAATGATTGGAATAGAGAGTTTTTTTTTGATTTTTTCGATCAGGCTCCAGTCTGAATATCCTTTGAAACCCTGACCGGCTGTACGCGGATGAACGATAATCGCATCCACACCGCAATTTTCTGCAATACGGGAAATCTCAACCGCCTGATCCCCTGTGCTGTCCCAGCCGGATCGGATTTTGATGGTAAGCGGAATCCGGATGGATTTCCGGACAGCGGTGAGAACCGCTTCGGCAATTACCGGTGCTCTCATCAAAGCAACACCCGATCCGCTTTTAACGATTTTCCGTACCGAACATCCGAAATTGATATCCAGGATATCCGCACCGGAATTTTCGATGATTTCTGCGGCCCTGGCCATGATTTCAGGTACGGAGCCAAAAAGTTGCACAGACAGGGGTTTTTCCGGTAATACACTGTCCATGAGTTGGATTGTTTTTTGGGATTCATAGATCAGACCATTTGCGCTGATCATCTCTGAACAGACCAGTCCGCATCCAGCTTCTTTTACCATGAGCCGGAAGGGAAGGTTGGTTATGCCGGCCATGGGAGCCATAACTGTTTTGTTCGGGATTGTAACAGAACCGATTTTCATAGTGACATCTATTTCCGGTCACGGAGGGAGATCACGTTGGCATTGTCTGTCTTTTCTTTGCCTCCCCTGGATTCTGCCGGCAAATCGTCCGGGCTTTTCTGATCCGGCTCATCCGGAGAGACAACCTTTTCCAGCCGCATCCGGTTCCCATTCATGGTGAATTCAGCACCTTCAATGTAGATGTCTTTCAGAATCCATGTAATGGTCTGTAATGGTATTTGCAGCATCAACAGCTTGATATGATACCATCCCCTTTTATGATCCGGCAGAATATCTTCCACCCGTGCAAATCCAGCAGGCTTGTCTTCAAAATAAATCAACACAACATCATTCTTCTGGGTCATGATTCGATTTCCTCTGGATAAAATTATCCGTTTTCTGTAAACAGCATGTAGACAACCATTTTATCCGGTTCGGGTCAACAGGTTTTCAAATTATTCAACGTGACATGAATTTTGCCCTTGTATGCCTGTATGAATATGGATATGTCGAACCTGTTGAGTTCTATTGTATTTCAAAAGTCATTAAAAATAATTTTTCTCGTGTAATATGAATAAGACAGGATATTTCAAGCGTATGACATCAAAATCGATTTCCTCTGGTTCGGGTTTTAGGCAGCTTGTTTTTTCTCTTTTCATCCTAAGCTATATTTTCTTTTGTGTTTCCGGATGTCAGGTTTTTGCACCCAGAATCATTGACAGGCCTGTTTTGGAAAGAATCGCGCCGGAGGCGTATCCGGAGTTCGGGGATGACATGACCTACGAGGGACTGGAACAGAGCATCGGGATGAGCCTCTCCTATCTGGAGAAACTGCCCAAGGATCGTGTTTTCCAGTTTGGAGAGGATTCCTTTGATTGCAGGCATATGATACAATCGCTGGAATATTTTTTACAATTTATTCGAACCAATCCATCACAAAAAGAATTGAACGCCTTTATCGCTTCTAACTACCTGGTCTACAAATCGATTGCAAATGATCAGGATGACGGGGTTTTGTTTACCGGGTATTATGAACCTTTATTAAAAGGAAGCCTGGAAAAGAGCGATGAATTTCCATACCCGGTGTACTCTCTCCCGGAAGATATTGCATTTATCGATCTGTCTTTGTTTGATCCGGCTTTTTCGGGCGCGAAACAGCGGATTGGACGGATAACCCATAATCACAAGGTCATTCCCTACTATCCGCGCAAGGAGATTGTCCGGAACAACCTGAACGGAAAATCCATTCCCCTGGCATGGGTAGGGGATCGTGTGGGGCTTTTTTTCCTGGAGATTCAGGGATCCGGGAAAATTGATGTGGATGGAATGGAACCGGTTAATGTGCACTATCATGCAACGAACGGGCACCCCTATAAAAGTATCGGTACCTTGCTGATTCAGGAGAACAAGATTCCAAAGAAAGAGATGTCC
This sequence comes from Desulfocicer vacuolatum DSM 3385, assembly GCA_945870015.1. Taxonomy (GTDB): domain Bacteria; phylum Desulfobacterota; class Desulfobacteria; order Desulfobacterales; family SURF-7; genus QZKS01. The sequence continues at coordinate 3,399 of CAMBQS010000035.1, read as the reverse complement.
ATGCAGAAAATACGGGAGTATTTGCAGGATCATCCAGAAGAGGTGGAGGAGATACTGAACTATAATCCAAGCTTTGTTTTTTTTAAACTGGAAGAGGATGGCCCGATCGGCTGTCTGGGAGTACAGGTGACTCCGGGTCGTTCCATTGCTCTGCAAAGACGGATTTTCCCTGCTGCGGCGCTTGGATTTATGGAATCAAAGAAGCCGGTGGTAAATGAAAACAGGGAAATCCAGGACTGGACCGATTTTCAGCGGTTTGTCATGAACCAGGATACAGGAGGCGCCATAAAAGGCGCCGGGCGGGCGGATCTTTTTTGGGGAAACGGACCATATGCAGAAATTGCAGCAGGTTATATGCAGCATCCGGGAAAATTATTTTTTATGATTTTAAAACCGGAATCAGGGAAACAATAACCAACCACAAATCGACATACTTGACACCCCGATAGAAAATACGTATGTGTTTTTCAGCACACGTTGCGACTCCGCTTGGGTGTGGCTTTTTTTACAGGGGATAAAAAGCGGCTTACAATAAAAAGGAGGAATATTCCATGTTTGGTATTGGAATGCCGGAGATGATATTGATCATGGCGATTGCACTGATTGTCATTGGCCCCAAAAAACTTCCGGATCTGGCCAAATCCCTTGGCAGGGCATTTGGTGAGTTCAAAAAAGCCACCAGTGAATTAAAGGAATCGTTTGATGTGAATCAGAACCTGAATCAGGTTAAAAAGTCCCTTGATGAAATAAATGATGATGTAAAGGACGCACTTGTGTTTGATCAGGGAAAAAATACAGAAAAAGAGCCTGATTCTGACACGAACAACGGTGCTGAAAAAACGGAAACAAAAAGCCAGGAAGAAAAAAAGAATACGCCATCGGAATTGTAAGATGAACGAAGATGACAAACTACCCTTTACAGCGCATCTGGAAGAGCTGAGAACGAGACTGATCCGAAGTTTTGTCGCAATTGGAATCGGTTTTGCCATTTCCTATGGATTTAAGGAAAAGCTTTTTGAGATTTTAATGTCCCCCCTTGTACTTGTGATGAAAGGGGACACAAAAATGATCTTTACCGGATTGGCGGAAGCCTTTTTTACATATATGAAGGTAGCCTTTTTGTCCGGCATTTTACTGGCATCACCGGTAATTTTTTTTGAATTCTGGATGTTTGTCTCTCCCGGGTTGTATAAAAAAGAGAGAAAAATTTTAATTCCGATCATGGTTCTTTCCACTGTGTTTTTTCTAGGAGGAACGCTGTTTGGCTATTTTATTGTGTTTCCGTATGGATTTGAGTTTTTTCTCAGTTTTACCAATGAAAATATTCAGGCGTTCCCATCTATGGGGGAATATCTCAGCTTTGTATCCAAGATGCTGATTGCTTTTGGACTGGTGTTTGAATTGCCCTTGGTTCTGACTTTCATGGCAAGACTTGGGATTGTTTCCGTGGATTTTTTAAAAACAAATCGAAAATATGCGATTCTTGTGATTTTTATCGTAGCCGCCATTTTAACACCGCCGGACGTTATTTCACAAGTCATGATGGCTGTGCCCCTGATGTTTTTATACGAGATCGGTATTTTTGGGGCACGCATGTTCGGGAAAAAACAGCCGGAAGAGGACCTGCGTAAACCTGTTGAAGTATCAGAGAAATGATTTTTTCCTGTAAGAAATGGGAGCAATACCTTGGAAAAGATACTCATCTGTGTTATAAAAAAATCTATAACAGCAATGGTTTGAAAGGTAAATGAACGAAAAAGAAAAAAATTTCATTAAAAAACAAGTTGTCGAGCTTTTGAAAGATGAGCCGGAGGTAAGACGCATCGTTATTTTTGGTTCATTTTTAACTTCACCCGCTCCTCATGACATTGATATTGCGGTGTTTCAAAACAGTGATCAGGCATATATCCCTCTGGCCTTAAAATATCGAAAAAAGATGAGACCTTTGTCACGCAAAATCGCATTAGATATTGTTCCCATCAAAGAAAATTTGGAGGGGAGCCAATTCCTCTTGGAAGTCAATTCCGGAGAGAAAATATATGAAAGATGAGACGCGAGCATGGATCATCTTTGCACAAGAAAATTTAGCATCTGCGCGTATTCTTTATTCCAGCCATCTTTATAATCCCTGCCTTCAAAATATTCAGCAATCTGTAGAAAAAGCACTGAAATCAATCATCATCGAAAGGTCTCTTCGGTTTTCAAAGACACACAACATCATTGAATTGAAACAGGTTCTTAGTGACGCAAATATCAGCATCGATTTAACGGATGATGAATGTGATTTTCTGGATGTAATTTATCTGCCATCAAAATATCCTTTATCAGGAGTCTTGCCTGACTTTAATCCGAATGAGGAAATCTGCTTGAACGGGCTCAAAATTGCCGAAAAGGTAATAAGGTTAACGGGAAAAATATTCAATCTGATAGATTAGTCACAGATTAATTTTCCAGATGTCGCGACAATATTCCTGAATGGCGCGGTCTGAAGAGAACTTGCCGATACGGGCCACGTTTAACAGTGACATGCGGGTCCAGCCCTCCTGATCCTGCCAGAGAGCGTTAACCTTTTCCTGACAATCGATGTAGGACTGGTAGTCGGCCATCAACATATATTTATCTTCGAAGAGCAAAGAGTTGACAAGCGGTTTAAAAAGGCCGGCGTCCCCGTTGGAAAAAAAACCGGATTGAATACGATCAATCACCCCTCGGAGAGCTTCATTCCTGTTGTAATAATCCATGGGGCAATATCCCGATGATTTCAAATCCTCCACCTGAGTGGCGTTGAGTCCGAATAAAAAGAAATTTTCCGGCCCGACCTCCTGTCGGATTTCGACATTGGCACCGTCCAAGGTTCCGATGGTCAATGCCCCATTCATGGAAAATTTCATATTGCCTGTTCCGGAGGCTTCCTTTCCGGCCGTGGAAATCTGCTCGGACAGATCAGCAGGTGGATACACCCGGTGCCCGATTTTGACATTGAAATTGCGAATGAATACGATTTTCAGACGTTCGCCCACATCGGGATCTGTATTGACGACATTGGCCACGGAATTGATGAGCTTGATGATCAGTTTGGCCATTTCATACCCTGGTGCTGCCTTACCACCAAAAATAAAGGTACGTGGGGGTATATCGACATTGGGATTTTTTTTAATCCGGTTATACAGGGTAACAATATGCAGAATGTTCAAATGCTGTCGTTTGTATTCATGGATGCGTTTTACCTGAACATCGAACAAGGAATTGGTGTCCAGAGTAACTTTTGTTTTGTTGAAAACATACTCGGCCTGCTCTCTTTTATTGTTTTGTTTGACCAGCCACCATTTGGCGAGAAACTCCTTATTGTCCGCAAAGGCTTCGAGTTCCTTAAGTTTTTCAAGATTTCGAATCCATCCA
>CAMBQS010000034.1 GCA_945870015.1 Desulfocicer vacuolatum DSM 3385 | reverse complement strand
AAATCGAAATGCACGTCTTCAAAAGCCAGGATTATGATCTTCGGCTTGGTTGAGGCGGCCTTAACTTTTTTCTCGATCTTTGGTTCAGTCGCTAAGATGACAAGTTTTTCGGATGGTAAAAGATGATACAAAACATCCATATTATAAAGATAGACATTTACATTACGATTGTCTGTATCAAGATCCGTGTTGACATAATGAAAGGCACCTTCAGCCAAAACTCAAATATTATTTTTCAAGGCGTTCTCTGCAAAAATATCAATCCTTGATTTTTGAACGTAATGAAGGTTCTGTCTTTGTGGCTACGATATTGAAACGTACCCGGCCAATCACCTTGCCTTTCGGCGTCGCTACAGTGACTCGCCAGTGTCCGGGAAACATTTTCGTTTTCATTGAATAGGTTCGAAAACCGCCATCACGACCGCCGGTTACCGGTAATGTAAAGCGTCCATGATTACGCCATGCGCGTGTTTGCGGATCATCATACTGCCATTCGTGAACGACGGTCGTATCCAGAGACGGCGGTGAAAAAACCGCACTGTAAACATAGACCGGACTGGATTTTTTGAGATGAAAATCCGGATAGAGCGTCATGTACTTGCGCCAGCCCATATCTTCATATTGCACGACATAATTTCCATCCACATTTTTCATAACGGAATGATATACCCCACCGTCTATCAGTGACAATGGTATCGGCGGAATGAAATTTGTAAAATATAAGATATTGACTACAATAAAAATTCCGGCAATGGAGGGGAATACGATTTTTATATTCTGATTGAATCTCTCCCGTGCAACACAGGCGAGAATCAGCAGGAAAAGAATAATCGTGATGAGACTGATCCCGCCTGAGAAAAGAAAAATTTTCGTACCAATGGCATGCATCACCACCGGCACCAAAAAGATAGTAAAAGAGAAAAGAGACAGATAAAAAAGCGAAATTTGAAAACTCAGCCGGGCGTAAAGATTTTTCAACGATTCATTGGCCCAGAAAGCGAACGCAAGGACGAGAATAAACGGCCAACTGGCGGATAACTCCGAACTGCGGAAATAAAAAACAAGGAAGGTGGACAGAAGCCCTCCAAAAAAGAACTGTAAAATGTTTACCAGCCAAAAAAGCACCTTGGATGGATTATTTTCATTTTTATTCTCCGTCATGTTGATCCAGACAATGCATATGGCCACGACAAGAAGATGCCAAATGATCCAGAAATTTTCCCAGAACATATCCACACGTTTCAACGTCAGAGCGTTGAAGATGAAGCCGCCCACAAGCGATACGGACGATATTGGCCTCTCAAGCCGCGCATACCAGTTTCGAATATGGATAAATGCGTTATGCATAGTCATGATCACCTTTTGGTTCCCAAAGAAAAATGGACTTGCCCTTTCCTAAAAATCATTTAGGATAATCCTCGCCATACTCATTGTATCGGCGATTCTGGATTCTGTGGATATCGAATGCCGAAACATTGATCAACAAAATTATTTGCAAAGACGGAGTCAATTTTCATGTCTCAATCCATATATCGCAAAGTCGGTATTGCCACGCTCATCATGATGGCTTCCGTATTTCTGAGCCGGGTAATCGGTCTGATAAGGGAAATGGCCATTGCATATATGGGTGGTATCGGCGGAGGAGTGGATGCGTATCAGATCGCTTTTATCATCCCAGAAATCCTGAATCATGTCCTTGCAAGCGGATTTCTGTCCATCACCTTTATTCCCATTTTTACCCATTACCTTTCGGAAAACCAGGAAGAGGAAGGATGGCAGGTATTTTCCATTATTTTAACGACCTTCGGTAGCCTGCTGCTTCTGCTGATCATCGTTGCCATGGTACTGGCTCCCTGGCTGGTCAAACTGCTGGCACCCGGCCTGGATGACCCTGTCCGCCTATCCGCTGCCATCCGAATGACCCGCATTATTATCCCGGCCCAGTTTTTCTTTTTTTGCGGCGGCCTGCTCATGGCGGTTCAGTTTGCCAGGGAGAAGTTTTTTATTCCGGCACTTGCGCCCCTTTTGTATAATTTCGGTATTATTGCCGGTGGCGCTCTTCTTGGACATCGCTTGGGAATGGAAGGATTTTCCTGGGGAGTTCTGGCCGGGGCCTTTTTGGGCAATTTCGCTATTCAGGTGTATGGTGCTCGAAAAGTCGGCCTGCGGTTTGCCTTCCGATTCCATCCGACCCATCCGGACCTGATTCGATATGTCAAACTTACGCTGCCCTTGATGGTCGGTCTGACCATGACCTTTTCCACGGAGATTTTTCTCAAATTTTTTGGCAGCTTTCTTCCCTCCGGAAGCATCGCCAGCCTGAACTACGGCCTGCGGGTCATGTTGATGATGGTGGGACTTTTCGGTCAGGCAGCCGGAGTCGCCTCCTTTCCGTTTCTGTCCCAACTGGCTGCCTCCAGGCAACTCGATGAAATGAATCGGCTGTTGAACACCACTATCCGGTATCTCGGCCTGCTTCTGCCCTTTTCAGCACTTCTTATGGTTCTTCGTCATGAGGTAGTGATCCTTCTTTTTCAACGGGGTCTATTTGACGCCGCTGCCGCCGATCTTACGGCCCAGGCTCTGCTCTTCCTGATGACCGGCGCCGTTGCTTTTGCTGTTCAAACCGTTGTGGTCAGGGGTTTCTATGCCATGCAGAATACGATCCTGCCGGCTGCTTTTGGAACGCTCGCAGTGCTCTTCAGTCTCCCGATCTATTGGCTCGGCCTTCATTTTATGGATGTGGCAGGTGTGGCCCTGGCCATATCGCTATCCGCATTTCTGCAAGTGTCCGCACTCTATATCGTCTGGAACCGGAAAAGCGGCAATAAAGATAGCCGGATGGTATATGGTTTCTATGGTCGCATGCTGTTATGGGCAATGGTTCTGGGCGGTCTGCTCGAAATCGTCAGGCGGTTTCTTCATACGTTGATTCATACCAGTCAATTCAATACAAGTCTGATCATCTGTATAGTGACCGGCTGCCTGTTTCTGGTATTCCTGATAGCTGTGGGTAAATATTTCAAAATTCCTGAAATAACCATATTAACAAACCGTATCAAGGCAAAGGTAGGTTGGGTTGAATGAAGTAACCCAACATTTTATTCGTTATTCTGGGGACACCATACTTAATTATTGACAAGGGGTAACAGGCGGGAACAGTTCTGATAGACAAGCGGCAGCTACCTCATTTAATAATGGTATCGGCAGGCCAGTATTCTGATTTTGTCTTTTACGACTTGATAAATGAGCCGGTGTTCCTGGTCGATACGTCTTGACCAGCATCCGGAAAGTTCGTGTTTTAGCGGTTCCGGCTTACCGGTTCCTTCGAATGGATTGCGCTGGACTTCTTTGATCAGTTTGATAATCCGGAGCGCTTTTTTTCGGTCTTTTTCCACCCACCATGCAAGATCTTCAAAACCATTTGGATCAAACTCCAAGCTTTTTACAGGCTTCGTCAAAGGGGATACCCTCCTTGCGGTTTTTTGCTTTCAGCAGCCTTTTTTTCATGTTTTCGCTTTTTAGAAGATGGGCGGTCTCTTTTTCGGATTGAATTTCTCTCCAGAGATCGATGGGCACAATGACGCCTGTTACATTATTATGTTCATCTGAAATATATCGAATCGGTTCCATGGTTATCCCTCTTTTTCTGATGGCAAGGGTGAAAAAATATTATGCGGTATAGGTCTTTCTTGCCTTGACATCTCTTAGCAGACTGCTGATGACATATACAATCGTTTTTTTCTCCGATAGTCATATATCACCTGATAATATTAAATCGGTCTGTTTTTTTTGTTAATTTTTTACAATTATATAGCATTTAAAGGTGATAGCCAAGCCTAAAAGATGCTTTTTTAACCATGATGTGACAACATGACTTGATATAATAGGCGTTCAAAGAACGGGGATATTTGTTGCTTCCAATTACATTTTGAGTTGTTTGTTGGGTTTCGCTCCGCTCTACCCAACCTACTGAAAGCAAAGAAAGAGGGCAGAGGGAAGGGGCAGAAGAAGCGGCTTCCGAGTATTCATTCTTTATCCCGGAAACCGCTTCGGTTCAAGTGATTTTACTTTTCACAAAAGACTACGCAACCTCCCTGAATTCCGCATCCACGACATCATCATCATTTTTGTTTGCCGCCCCGGAAGCACTGCCGGCATGGCCGGCGTTTCCATGATACGGATTGTCCGAAGGCCCGGACTGCTGGTACATGCTTTGGGAAAGCTTGTGGGCAGCCTGGTTCAATGCCTCGGTTCTCTGCTGGATGATATCCGCGTCTTCACTCTTTATCACCTCTTTCAGGCTATTGATGGATGCTTCCATCTCTGCCCGGATAGCGGGATCCACTTTTTCACCCATCTCCGCCATGGTTTTTTCTGTGGTATAAACAAGGGAATCTGCTGTATTCCGTGCATCCACGAGTTTTTTCTTCTTTCGGTCTTCATCTGCATGCAGTTCAGCATCCTTGATGAGCTGCTTGATCTCTTCCTGTGAGAGTCCGGATGAGGAGGTGATCTGGATCGACTGCTCTTTGCCGGTCGCTTTGTCCTTTGCGGATACATTGACAATACCGTTTGCATCAATATCAAAGGTTACCTCGATTTGAGGCGTGCCTCTGGGTGCCGGCGGAATACCCGTCAGATCAAACCGTCCCAGCACCTTGTTTCCAGAAGCCATTTCGCGCTCTCCCTGGAGAACCTGTATGGAAACCGCCTGCTGGTTGTCGTCGGCAGTGGAAAAGACTTCACTTTTTCGAACCGGGATGGTGGTGTTTCTGTCGATCAGTCGGGTCATCACACCTCCCATTGTTTCAATGCCCAGGGATAATGGCGTTACATCCAGAAGAAGGACATCTTTCAGATCTCCTTTCAGGACTGCTCCCTGGATAGAAGCTCCGAGTGCAACAACTTCATCCGGGTTCACGCCCTTGCTAGGCTCCTTCCCGAATATTTTTTTGACCCTTTCCTGCACAGCCGGCATACGTGTCATTCCACCCACCAGGATAACCTCATGGATGTCATTGGCAGAAATCGTTGAATCATTCAGGGCGTTCCGGCAGGGCTGTTCCAGCTTGTCCAGAAGGTCTGAAACAATGGATTCCAGTTTGGCTCGGGTGATCTTGATATTCAAATGTTTCGGCCCGGATGAATCCGCCGTGATAAACGGCAGATTGACATCGGTCTCCATGGAAGTGGAAAGTTCCATTTTGGCTTTCTCTGCTGCTTCCTTCAGCCGTTGGAGAGCCATTTTATCATTTCGGAGGTCGATTCCCTGTTCTTTTCGGAATTCATCTGCCAGATAGTTGATCAGGCGAAGGTCAAAGTCTTCACCACCCAGATGAGTGTCCCCATTGGTCGCCTTGACTTCAAATACGCCATCTCCGATTTCAAGGATCGAAATGTCAAAGGTTCCTCCACCCAGATCAAAGACAGCGATTTTTTCCTCTTTCTTTTTGTCCAGTCCATATGCCAGGGCTGCTGCCGTGGGTTCATTGATTATCCGCATTACATTCAGTCCGGCAATTTTCCCTGCATCTTTGGTTGCCTGTCTCTGGCTGTCATCAAAATAGGCAGGCACGGTAATAATTACATCGGTTACCTTTTCACCCAGATAGGATTCTGCCGACTTCCGGATATCTGTCAGAATAAAGGAGGAGATTTCAGCAGGGCTGTATTGTTTTCCCCTCAGGTTGATCCGGACATCCCCATTTCCTGCTTTTTCAATTGTGTATGGCAGATTTTTTTTATCATTCTGAACTTCGGAAGAGTCGAATTTTCGCCCGATCAGCCGTTTCACCCCGTAAACCGTATTCATCGGGTTGGTGATTGCCTGGCGTTTTGCGATCTGCCCCACAAGACGTTCTCCGCTTTCCGAGATTGCCACTACTGAAGGAGTAGTCCGTCCTCCTTCCTGATTCATGATTACTTTTGCCTCGCCTCCATCCATGACCGATACGCATGAATTGGTCGTGCCAAGGTCAATTCCGATTATTTTTCCCATGTCAAAATCCTCCTGTTCATAAGTTTTACTGGTTAGAGAACCAATTTTTTAATCCAATTTGTCTGTGTTTTTTTCTGATAAAAGAAGGGTAAGCACCGGAAGTGCTATTGTCAAATTAATTTTATTACTTTTAATGATATTATAAAAAAGTAATATAGATTGCTGCGGACAGATCCAGAAGGTGTCTGGCAGGATTTGGGGTTTATTTCTATTCGGGTTTTATTAAATCGGGAAAAGATCATTTCCGGCAATCTTGCCAAAAAGATTGTAGATCAATTTTGCGATTGTAAAGTCCGGGGCGTGCAGGCCGGGAATCGGTGCAAGTTCAACAATGTCCATCCCGATGATTTTTCTTCCTGGGAGCAGTCTGTCCAGTATTTTCATGACATCATACCAGAAAAGTCCCCCGGGTTCAGGCGTTCCGGTTGAAGGGATGACAGCTGGATCAAATGCATCCACATCAAAGGTGATAAAAATCCGGTCCGGGAAACTGCCGGGCAGGATGATTTTCGGGACACCATTTTGCGCAATTACGTCAGCATCGAGGTGGCCGATCTGCATCTCTTTGCGAAGCTGGTATTCCTCAATGGACATGCTCCGGTTGCCAATCTGAAAAATGGGGATTCCCAGGTCCAATATCCGGCGCATGGCACAGGCATGGCTGTTGGGGTCATCCAGATAGGAATCGCGTAAATCCGCATGGGCATCAAACTGAACAACCCCGAATTCACCAAGCCGATTTTTGAGTTCGATCGCTGCACCCGGGGTTATGGAGTGCTCTCCTCCCAGCAAAACCGGTAGTTTTTTCAGGTCCAGAACCCTGGAAACAGCCTGGGAAATGTTTTCCAGAATCCGGGTCATGGTTCCATCACAGTCCACAGGGGGATGGGTATAGATTCCATGATCAGCCGGAATGCTGATTCCGTCAAACAGTTCAAGCTGCAAAGAGGCCTCCAAAATCGCCCGTGGGCCTTTTGCAGCGCCTTCACCATAGGATACTGTTTTTTCGCATGGAACCGGGATAATATGGAAAAGGGCATCTTCCGGTTTGGGTGGCTCTCTGTCGAGACCGATAAAATTCGGATATTCTGATTTTTTGTTCATCTCAGGTGAATTCTTATGAGTTCTTATCTGACCAATAGCCACAAAGTTCTTCTATTGAAACACTTCCTTATGAAAAAAGAGAATATCTGTCAACGAGAATAAAAATTCTCTGACATATATTGCCTCCTGTCTTTGATTTCAGTTTCGGGCATGATGCGATTGGTATTTTTCTTGTTGAAGCATTTTGACTATCCATCCGATTCCTGATAACACGATGGAACCTTTTCATGATGTTCTCAAAAATGTGTGCTTCAATAAGGAATGAGAATCAATGCAGGATCAAAAAATATTGGAAAAATACCGGAATCAGGCAGCCATGCTTTCCAACAGGGTGGTGAAACGATACAGGCACCTTCAGAAACGGTTTGCCAGACAGAACATTGAGGTGTTCCGTCTGTATGACTGGGATATCCCTGAAATACGCGCTGCTGTGGACTGGTATGCCGGACATCTGGTCATAGCGGAATACACGAGAATGCAATCAACTCCGGAATGGCTGCCCATGATGGGAGAGGCTGTTTCAGGAGCGATGAATGTCCCTTTGGAAAATGTTCATCTGAAAGAGAGGCGGCTGGGCAGTCAGGAAGGGAAACGCTATGAGCGTCTGGATTATACGGATCAGAAGTTTATCGTGTCTGAGAGGGATCTGAAGTTTTATATCAACCCAAATGACTATGTGGATACCGGCTTGTTTTCGGATCATCGGAATACCCGGAAGATGGTGAGAGAGATCTCAGAAAACAGGGATTTCCTGAACCTTTATTGCTATACCGGGTCCTTTTCCTGTTATGCCGCAAAAGGCGGTGCCCGGAGAACGGTATCCGTGGATCGATCCGAGACAGCCATTGCATGGGCCAGGGAGAACATGACCCTGAATGGGATGGGGGAGGAAACCAATATACTGGTTCATGCATCAGCCTTTGATTTTCTTCACAAGGCAAAAAAAGAAAATCAGAAGTTTGACCTTGCTGTCGTCGATCCTCCATCGTTTTCAAAGACAAGGGCAACCAAGGATGATTTTGACATTGTGAAAGATCATCCGCGACTGCTTCGGAGTGTGGCTGATCAGATGCGGAAGGATTCATGGATATTTTTTTCAACCAACCACCAGGAGTTTCATCCTGCAATGGATGCAATAGGATTTTCAGAGGTAAAGGAGATTACATCTGATACCATTCCGGAAGATTATATCAGCAAGAGAAGAACCATTCACCGGTGCTGGAAAATCCGGGTGTAATTTTTATTTGTTGAATTCATGGAAGGCGATTATTGAATACCGAGGGCCTTCATCTTTCGAAAGAGCGTGCTTTTATGAATGCCAAGATCACGAGCAGCGGCGGCACGGTTGTTTTGGTTTCGATTCAGTGCTTCCAGTATGACCTGAGATTCAACTGTTTTCATCGTCAATTTGATATCTTTCTGAGAAATGATTTCCGGAATCCGGGTCATGAACTCTTCCGGTAAATGGCAGGTGTCCAGAAGACCTTTGGCAATCAGAATAAAAGCATGCTCAATCAGATTTTCCAATTCGCGTATATTGCCGGGATACTCATGAGCCATTAACAGGCTGAGAAGAGCGGGTGAAACACCTGAAATGGATTTATTCTGAAGACGGTTGAATCTTGAAATAAAATGTTCAATCAGCAGCGGGATGTCCTCTTTCCGGCTCCGCAGAGGCGGCAGATTGATTTTTACCACCTTGATCCGGTAATACAGATCCTGACGGAATGCCCCGGTTTCGATCTGCTCGTCCAGATCCTGATGGGTTGCGGCAATGATGCGGATATTGGTTTTGATCTGTTGTATGCCGCCGAGCGGTTCAAACACCCGTTCCTGAAGCACCCGCAACAGACGGATCTGTAATGCCGGAGTGATTTCACCGATCTCATCCAGAAAAAGAGTACCGCCTTCCGCTATCTGAAACCGGCCAGGCTTATCCTTGGAAGCTCCTGTAAATGCACCTTTTTTATATCCAAACAACTCGGACTCAAGCAGCGTATCCGGCAGGGCACCGCAATTGACTGCAATAAAAGGTTTGTTTTTTCGGGAACTCTGGTTGTGAATCGCTCGGGCGATAACCTCTTTTCCTGTGCCGGTTTCACCTTGAATCAGGACATTGCTGTCACTTGCAGCGAGCATGGGTATCAGGTTAAATATTTTATGCATCGCCGGACTCCGGCTGACCAAATCACCCGCCTGGAAACGTCCTTTCAATTCTTTCCGGAGTTCTTCTACCAGACTCAGATCGCGAAAGGTTTCAGCAGCGCCAAGGATTTCCCCTGACGCATTCCGCAAAATGGCGGTGGATACGCTGATGGGAATTCGCCGGCCATCGGAACTGATAATAAATGTGGATTTGTTGATAATCGGCTTGCCGGTATTCATGGTCTGTTTCAGGGCACAGTCCACTTCGCACATGCTGGCACGAAAAACTTCCGAGCATTGTCTGCCAAAGGCTTCCTCTCTTGTGATCCCTGTAATCTCTTCTGCTGCGCGGTTAAAAGAGGTGATTCTCCACTGATCGTCCACTGTGAACACGCCATCTGATATGCTTTCCAGAATGATCCCTGTGGAGTCGACTGGTTTGTGTTCGATCAGCGTATCTTTTTTCGCCCGTTTGGTCATGATCTGTTTCTATTGGTTTTGTCTGTTCAAAGCAATACGTTTTCAGCTATCTCAAAGCTTATGAAAATATCAACGATGTAAACCAGTTGTTACAGGGAATATAAGTGATCATTCAAGAATGTCAAATCAAAGTGGAAACATAAAGGAATTTTATTTGGAGATGAATTTCAGGGCTGGAAATAAAAAAACCAAAGGAGCAGGTTGGGTTCAGGTGTTTTTTTTGGAAGCCACCGATCAGATATTTGGGAAGGCTTTTCCCGGCATGCTGCCTTATGCCTGGGGTTGATCGGGTGGATCTGCCAAAATTGTGGGGGGGAACACCTTTTCCGATTGACCAAGCCGTCTTTGGTCCCTGTCTTTGGTTTTTCTACTGGTAATTAACTGGCAATTAATTACTGGCACGCTAATTCAATTCAACTTTCATACCAATTTTTTATCTTGGGTGATTTTTATCGTATTGTATGTGATATCAAATTTTTATGAATGAGATGATTTTTTTCTGTCATTGGATATTGTGAAAACTGTCCTGTGATGCTGGATGATTGTCTGGAAGAATAGGACAAAGCACAGGAAAATAAATTGACACGGATGAAAGCGGTGTGGTAACGAACTGACTTAAAGACCGGATGGTCTGTTTGTTGATGAAAATCCCGCATCGATGAGATAAAAAATGATGATATCAGACCCAATTGCAAGCTTTCAGCAGGCTTATGAGACAAGCCGTCAGATCCTCAACCGGATTCATGATCAGGGACAAAAACTGTTCGGATATTTCTGTACCTATACGCCTATCGAATTATTGGCTGCCTGCGGATATCTGCCGGTCCGGATAATGGGGGGAAGGGGTAAGGCAGAGCAGTGCTATCGCCTTTTACCGGAGTTTATCTGCCCTTTCATGAAGCGATCCCTGGAAAGGGCAATGAACGGAGAGTATCATTTCCTTTCCGGAATTGTTCAGAGTTATACATGTGATGCAGTATGCGGTTGCCAGGCTGTCTGGAAAAATAATTTTACCAACATGGATCTGTATAGTATTTCCCTTCCATACAACAGCAAACAGCAGTCGCGTGAATTTTACATTGCGGAATTCAAGAATTTTATTGAAAAACTGGGGCAGCCATATGATTCAGGTTTTCAGGAAAAGCTACGGCAAGCCATTGAGTTATACCGGCAAGTCCGGCAGGCTGTTCTGAATCTCTATGATTCTGCACAATCCGGTCTCCTGGATATTTCTGCGGAAGAGATGTGGTATGCTGTGAATGCTGGTTTTGTTATTCCGCCCGGTCAATATCTGGAGTTGATCCAGCGGAAGGTCCAGCAGAAAAAAGAAATATCCGATGATCAAAAGCATTCATTATCAGTGATCATATCCGGAAGTGAGATCGGACATCCGGATATCCTTACCTATGTTGAAAAAACAGGCGGCAGAATCCTGTGGGATGATCACTGTACCGGCATCCGTTCCTTTGAACCGGCAGATGGATATGGAGAAGATCCAATGGAACGGCTGGTAGACCGGTATATGAAACGCTCTCCCTGCGCTTCCCGTTCCAGGGCAGAGGATCGATGGCTGCGATGGGAGAAAAAACTTCATCATGCAGATGTTCAGGGAGTTATCTTTGTCCTGCAAAAGTTTTGTACGCCGCACCTGTCGGATATTCCATACTTCAAGGATCAATTAAAAAAACGAGGAATTCCCGCGATTGTTCTTGAGATGGATGAGAGCTGGGAGGTAAGCGGACAGATCAGAACCCGGATAGACGGTTTTCTGGATATGGTTCAGGGAAAAAATGGATAAGAAAAGCAAATCAACAAAACGGCTGCAAGCGGCTAAAGAGATCAATCGGATTGTATTTGAATACTATATGGAATGCAGTCAGGCCAAGGCAAAAGGCATCCCAGTCGGATGGATGCCCCCCATGAATGGGGCCATTGAGATTTTTTATGCAATGGGGCTTCAACCGGTTTTCCCGGAAAACTGGTCGCCGGTGTGTGCAGCCTTTGGCCTTGCACCTCAAAATTTCGAAATTTCGGAAAACATGGGGTACTCCATTGATCTGTGCGGTTATCTGCGAAACATTATCGGATATGTTCATGGGCCGATTGAAACCAGCCAGTGTATTCTGGGGAATCTGCCGGTACCGGACTTCCTGCTTTCCCCGGGAGGAGGATGTGTTCCGGTCATGAAGATATTTCATGCCCTGGAACGCCGTTTCCCGGATGCAGCGGTTTTTCGGGCAGACCTGCCGCAGGTTGCATTAAATGATATTCAGCCTCATCATATCCAGTATGCCGTACAGGAGATTCAACGGTTGATCTCCTTTATAGAGGAAACCACCGGCAGAAAAATGGATTATGACAAGCTGGAAGAGGCCGTGGCATTATCAGACAAGGCCTGCGCCCTGTGGGATGAAATCATGTCGTACCGCAGATATATACCGACTCCTTTTTCCGCTGCTGAAATCGGGATCATGTTTGTGATGGTTACCCGTCAGGGAACCCGGATTGCCGTAGATTTTCTGGAAAAGGTTCTGGATGAGTTGAAGGATCGCGTAGCCCGGAAGCAAGGAGTGATTCCGGAAGAAAAGATCCGGTTGTTCTGGGACAATATCCCTCTCTGGTACAACCTCGGGCTGTTCAATTATTTTGAGGAGATGAACGGGGTGGTCGTAGCGGAAACCTATTCAACCGCATGGTCCATCCGTCTGGATGCAAGAGACCCGATCAAGGCGCTGGCATTGAAAAGCCTGAAATCATACCCCCTGGTTTCATGCGTTTCCATGGACAACCGGATGGATTCGATTGTCAAGGCATGTAAAGAGTATTCCATTGACGGGGTGATTTTTCACCGGAACAAATCATGCCTGCCGATCACCCTCGGGCAGATGGATATCAAGCGTCGACTGGAGGAGCAGCTTCAGATTCCTTCCATCATCATTGATGCAGATCATATGGATGAGAGAAATTTTTTCCCGGCCCAGTTCAGAAATCGTGCAGATGCTTTTATGGAAATGCTTCTCGCGAAAAGAAAAGCAACTTCTTGATAAGGAGAGAGACCCATGCAGACACTGGTTGAAATGTTGAAAAAACGATGTGAAAAAGATGCATCCAAAACCGCATTTCTGATTAAGCAGGAAGACCGCTGGCAGCCGGTTTCATGGTCCTATGTCAATGACCGGTCAGAAAAAATTGCAGCCGGTCTGCTTTCGCTGGGAATCAAACCCGGCAATGCCGTTTCCATACTCGGGAACACACGGCTGGAATGGACATTAACCGATCTGGGGGTAATGCGGGCCGGAATGATCAGCGTGGGTATCTATCAGACCCTTTCCCGTGAACAGATAACCTATATATTGAATGATTCGCAATCAAAAGTTCTTTTCCTGGAAAACAAGGAGCAGTTTGATAAAATTCAACCGCAGTTGGATCAACTACCGTCTCTTGAGAAAATTGTTATATGGGACGGAGATGTAGACGCAGATCTGGTTATCCGGCTTTCCGAACTGATCAAAGCAGGCGAGAAAGCATTGGCCGGAAAACCGGATCTTGTCGAACAGGCGGAGAAAGCCATCTTGGCGGACGATACAGCCCTGGTTATCTATACTTCCGGAACCACCGGCCCGCCAAAAGGCGCCTGCCTGACCCATAAGAATATCCTGGCCGAACTTTCAGCCACATCGATTATTCCAAATGAGATACTGGGAGATACCATGATGTTTTTTCTCCCCTTATCCCATGTGGGGGAACGGGTTGCAGGCCAGTTCATGAGAATCAGCCGCGGCATCACCGCCGCTTATGTAAAAGATATCAATCATATCCTGGATGACATCAAGGAGATTCGTCCTACCTTCTTCGGCAGCGTGCCCCGCATATTTGAGAAAGCATACGCCAAGGTTCAATCAGAAGTTGAAAACGCATCCCCCTTAAAGCGTGCCCTGTTTCAGTGGGCGGTAAAAACCGGAAAAGCCGTAAGCCGTATCCATCAAAAAGGAGGTAACATACCGCTCGATCTCCAGATCCGGAAAGCGATTGCAGACCGGCTGGTACTCAGCAAGATCCGGAATATTTTTGGAGGTCGTGTAAATTATTTCCTCTCCTCTGCTGCGCCGATTTCTGTTGAAATCCTGGAGTTTTTTCATGCATGCGGAATGCTGATTCTGGAAGGGTATGGTCAGACAGAGGTGTCCTGTTTCTGCACAGCCTGCATGCCTGATGCCTATCGGTTCGGATCTGTCGGAAAAGCACTTCCGAACGTAGAACTTAAAATAGCCGATGATGGCGAAATCATGGTGAAAGGAGATATTGTATTCAAGGGATATCACAATCAGGAGGAGCTGACCCGGAAAACCATCAATCCCGAAGGCTGGATCTATACCGGTGATATCGGAAGGCTGGATTCGGATGGATTCCTCTGGATTACCGGACGGAAAAAAGAGATCATTGTCACATCCGGAGGAAAAAATGTGACACCTTCCAATATTGAAAGCCGGATCATGAATCATCCGCTAATTGAACATGCCATGGTGCATGGTGACCGGAGAAATTACCTGACAGCCCTTATTTCCCTGTCCCATGAAAATCTTATCGCATGGGCCGGGAAAAACGGACACAATACCCGTGATATCCAGGCCCTCATCCAGTCGGAACCCGTAAAGGCGGAAGTTCAGTCTGCAATTGATTATGCGAACAAGGAGCTGGCAAAATTTGAAACCATCAAGAAATATGTGATTGTTTCAAAACCGTTCGGGGTGGAGACCGGAGAATTGACACCGACCATGAAGGTCCGCCGGAAAGAGGTGGAGAAGAAGTATATCCATTTGCTGGATTCACTTTATCAATAGCAGATTCAGAGACAGTTCCATGCAAAACCGGAGAACCCAGAAGGAAAGAAGGGAAGAGATGCGCGAACGGCTGATGAAGGCAACCATCAACTGCCTTCACCAGTATGGATATCATGGCGCCTCCCTGCCACGGATTTTAGAAGAAGCCGGGGTTTCCAGAGGAGCCTGGAGCCATCACTTTAAAACCAAAAAAGAGCTGATTGCCGAGGCGGCGCGGGAATCCCTGTTCAAATCCGCTATTCAGCAGGCCATTGAGGTCAGTCCGGATTTTACGAGCAAGGAACAACTTCCCGAGCTGTTTGATTATATCTGGAAAAATTTTTACCAGGGAAAAGTCCGGGATGTCTGGGTGGAACTGACCGTTGCATGCAGAGCGGATGTGGAACTCCGAGAGCTGCTAGTTCCGGTTTTTGATGAATTTGTGGTATCGCTTGATGCACTCTGGCGAAAGTTTTTTCGATCCAGCAGCCCGCACAACACTCCGGTTGAAAAAATCCTGAATCTGACCCTCTATGTCATCGGCGGAATGGGCCTGCAATCCATTCTCCATGACAACCCTGCTTATTACCAATCCCTCCGGAATCTGTGGAGTGAGATGATTCTTCCCATGCTGGAGATAAAGGCGGAAATATAGCTTATTTTTTTTCACAATGCCTTGCTTTGCAGGTAAAGCCAAGAAGAAACAACGAAACCGGCTTTTTCAGCGAAAGGGATTCACAATTCGAATTCCTTCGATTTCCTGATCATGAGAGAGGTCTTCGGTCAGAAGGATTTCCGATTTTGCCCGGCATGCCGCAGCCAGAATCAATGCGTCCCAGAATGACAATCGGTATCTTTCTTCAATCTCTGTTGCGTGCATCATTGTTTTCTCATCATTCATGATCAGCGGCCAGGTCAAATAGTTTTCGATGATTCCTCTTGCGATTGCGATGGAAATGGGCTTTGGAATTTTCCGGGTGACAGTGACATAAAATTCATGCAACACCTGAATGCTGATTGTGCCGGTTCCATTTTCCCAAAGATCAGAAAGTGTTTTTTGAGCTATTTTGCGCTTACCAGTACCATCAAGGTCATGGGCATAAACCAGGATGTTCGTGTCAACGAAGGCCTTTTCGATCATGCAGTTCCTCTCTGGCGCTTATCGGTTGCCCACCCAAATGGAGCCCTTTTTTCAGGTTGAACAATGCTTTCTTTTTGGCGGTTTCGTAACGTTCGGATTGCTCAATCTGCATTTTAAGGTCTTCGGCCAGCATTTTGCTGATCGATGTCCGGCGTCTGGCAGCAAGAATTTTTGCCCGCGCAATAAGTTCTTTGTCTAAGCTTAATGTGATATTCTGTTTCATGGGGAGGCCTCACGATTGACATTTTTTATATTCTTACTAGTTACACGTATTTTACGTGATGTCAATAGGCATAAAAAATGCTGGCATAAAAAACGCATACCACATTGCTGTTGCGGCTGTGAATGGGATGGATTATCTTCTTACTTGGAATTGCAAACATATTGCCAATGCGATCATTCGCCCTAAGGTAGAGGAAGTTTGTCGCAATCATGGCTTTGAGCCGCCAACCATATGTACGCCTCAAGAATTGATGGAGGGATAATATTATGTGGCAAGACCCAATCGTAAAAGAAACCAGAGAGTTAAGAAAACAATACGCATCAAAATTCAAGAATGATGTGGATGCGATCTTTGAAGATATCCTAAAACGTCAAGAAGGTTCGAAACGAAAGAGGGTTAAATTTCCCACTCGTAAGCCAAAAGCTGAAAGAAATATTGCCTGATTCAAAACAGAAAGGCCCTGCCGGGAAATCCGGCAGGGCCTTTTGGTTACTGCAGATATTTTTTTCGTTTTACAGCAGCAGATTAACCAGATCCATCCAGAAATCCGTCACATCCGCATCGGACGGATTTTCCGGTTCCCGGTAACTCTGGACCGGATTTCCGTTCAGGACATCATTGATAAAATCTCCCACATCAACCCCGGTATTCAGATATTCCGTTCCGGTGAATTCCACGATGGCGGTACAATGGCTTTCATTCATATCCCGGAAATACGGGATATAGTAGCTCAGATTGTTATGCTGATCATAGGTCGCCACCAGATTGTCAATATCCTCAGACCAGAGATCCAGGATCTGTTCCACCTGGGCAGGATCGCTTTCGTCAAGATCATAGAACCTTGCATAGGAATATCCGGAAAAATTGGTATCCCGTGTGAACATGGTAATGGCAAGGGGGTCGTTCGGGTAGGCATTGGCCAGAAGCGTATGAATCTGACCGAAGTCGCCGGTAATATCCAC
>CAMBQS010000033.1 GCA_945870015.1 Desulfocicer vacuolatum DSM 3385 | reverse complement strand
GGCAGATCAGAGGCCAGTTCTTTTTTCAGATATTGCCCGGTATAACTTTTTGGGGATTTGGCTATTTTTTCAGGAGATCCCTCGGCCACAATACGGCCGCCTTCATCGCCTCCTTCCGGGCCCATGTCAATAATCCAGTCCGCTGTTTTAATCACATCCAGGTTATGTTCGATCACGACCACGGTATTTCCGGACGCAACCAGACTGCTGAGAACATGCAGCAGCAGTTTGATATCATCAAAATGAAGACCGGTGGTTGGTTCATCCAGTATGTATAAGGTTCGTCCGGTGTCTCTTTTGGAAAGTTCGCGTGCAAGCTTTATTCTCTGGGCTTCTCCTCCGGAGAGGGTTGTTGCAGCCTGTCCAAGCTTGATATAGGAGAGTCCGACCTGCATCAGTGTGTTCAGGATGGTTATGATTTTCGGATGGTTTTTAAACAGCTCCATTGCCTGGGCCACGGACATGTCCAGTACATCGGCAATCGAATGGCCTTTGTACAGGATCTCAAGGGTTGCGCTGTTAAACCGTTTTCCCTTGCAGACCTCGCAGGGAACAAACACATCTGCCAGGAAATGCATCTCCACGCGGATATAGCCGTCTCCGCTGCATGATTCGCACCGTCCGCCTTTCACATTGAAAGAGAACCGTCCTTTCTGATATCCCCTTGCCCGGGATTCCGGCAGCATGGCAAACAGGTCCCGGATGTGGGTAAAGAGCTGCGTATAGGTGGCTGGATTGCTTCTGGGAGTCCGGCCAATGGCCTTCTGGTCAATATTGATAACCTTGTCAAGATTGGAAAGCCCTTTGATGCTTTTATGTTTTCCAACCGGGTTTGTGGAGGCATGAAGCTTTCGAGCCAATGCAGGATAGAGAATCTGGTTGATCAGGGTTGATTTGCCAGCACCGGACACGCCGGTTACGGCAACCATCAGGCCAAGAGGAATTTTTACGGTGATGTTTGCCAGATTGTTTTCAGAGGCCTTTTCAATGATGATCCATTGATTTCCGGTCTGTTTCGGTGTTTTTCTTTTTCGAGGGGTGTCGATGGTCTCTTTCCCGCTCAGATACCGGCCGGTAATGGAACTTGGATTTTTTTTGATCTGTTCCGGCGGACCCGCAGCCACAATCTGGCCGCCCAGATGTCCGGCTCCCGGCCCGATGTCGAGAATCCAGTCCGCGGTCTCCATGGTTTCCCGGTCATGCTCGACCACAATCAGCGTGTTTCCGATATCCCGGAGGTGGCAAAGTGTTTTCAGGAGTTTGATGTTATCCTTCTGGTGAAGCCCGATGGATGGTTCGTCCAGGATATACAGCACACCGGTAAGTTCAGATCCGACCTGGGACGCCAGCCGGATACGCTGGGATTCACCTCCGGACAGGGTCGGGCCTTTCCTGTCCAGAGAGAGGTAGTTCAGGCCGACATTGATCAGGAATTCAAGGCGGGAGATAATCTCTTTCAGGAGTTCATCCGCGATCATTTTCCGGTTTCCAGTGAGTTGCAGGGATTTGAAAAAGCCGTGCGCCTCCTTGATGGTCATGGCAGTTACATCGAGAATGGAATGATCCTCGATTCTCACATTCAGGGCTTCGGGTTTCAGACGATTGCCTTTGCACACAGAGCAGGGGGATTCGGACAGAAATTTTGAATACCAGGATTTTGCACTTTCAGACTGAGTCTGCATGTACCGTCTCATCATGCTATTGAGCAATCCTTCAAAATTGGTGGTAACCTCTCCCTTGATTTTGGTCGAGTTCCAGTTCACGGTCATCTCTTCTCCCTGTGAGCCATAGAGGCAGAGATCCCGATGCTGTCTGGAAAGGTTTTTCCAGGGAAGGTGAAGATCCACCCCGAATTTTTTATGCAGGGCTTTGATCTGCTGAAATCCCCAACTGCCGTTTTCAGAATCCTCTTTTGAAAAATAGTTTTTCCAGGGAATCACAGCCCCTTCCTGGATGGAAAGGGTTTTATCCGGAATGATTTTATCTTCATCCATGGAAAGAACCGTACCGATTCCATTACAGGTTGGGCACATCCCTTTTGGCGAGTTAAAGGAAAACAGGGGCGGGTCCAACTCCGGAAATGCAATGCCGCAGCAGGATCTGGCTTCACTCATCCGGATATCTTCCCGGTCAAGGATGTGAACAATGAGCTGGCCATTGCCGAATTTCAGTGCGGTTTCCACTGAATCGGTGAGTCTTTTCCGGAATGCCGGGTCGTTCTGAAGCACCAGACGGTCTACGACAACTTCGATATTGTGCTTCTTGTGTTTGGAAAGCGTCTGGACATCCGACAGGTCGTGAACAACCCCGTCAATCCGGACCCGGCCAAAACCATCGCTTCGCAGACCGTCAAAGAGTTCCCGGTGTTCTCCTTTCCGGTTTTCGATGATCGGTGCAAGGATAAGGATACGGGTGGATCGGGGAATGCTGAGGATCTGATCGACCATGCTTGTGCTGTCTCCTCTGCCGACCTTTTTCCCGCATTTGTAGCAGTACTGGACGCCGACCCTGGCAAACAACACCCGCAGATAATCATAGATTTCCGTGATGGTTCCAACGGTTGATCTTGGATTTTTGGAAGCGGCTTTCTGTTCAATGGAAATGGTAGGGGACAGCCCCCGGATGGTATCATATCGCGGTTTTTCCATCTGACCGATAAACTGTCTTGCATAAGCGGAAAGGGATTCCACATATCGACGCTGACCTTCAGCAAAAATCGTATCAAATGCAAGGCTGGATTTTCCGGAGCCGGAAACACCGGTAAACACAATCAGCTTTTTTTTGGGGAGTTCCACATGGATATTTTTCAGATTATGCTCTCTCGCACCTTTGATGATGATGTGACTCAGTTCTTTTGTCTCTTCGTCACGGTCGGGGCTGCGAGAGGGCTCCTGTATAACGGTTTGCTTTTTCCTGCTCATGTAGAATATGTACCTGCTTTTTTCCGTCCTGGGTTATGGGTTCCCGGTTCTGGGCTGGGTGCGGGGCTTCCGGTTTTTCCAGGTATCTTCCTTGCGGTATTTCCGGGGATTGGAATCGGATGTTTTCTTTTTGGTTTTTGCATCATACGTTTTTTTGGGGGCTTGTCTGCCGGGACGGTGCTTTGTAGGGTTTGAACCTTGTTTTCTGGGTGGAAGCGGTTGCAAAGTGGTCAATAGTTCTTCAGCAGGATACAGGCACTCCATTTTATGCCCGAGCAATTTTTCAATACCTGGAATATAAAAAGAATCGTTTTCACTTGCAAAGCTGATGGAAATCCCGGTTTCCCCGGCTCTTCCGGTTCGACCGATCCGATGCACATAATCCTCGGAGTCCTGGGGAAGGGTATAGTTGATCACATGACTGATGGCATCCACATGAATACCGCGGGCAGCGACATCGGTTGCCACCAGTACCCGGATCTTTCCTTTTTTGAAATCTTCAAGGGTCTGGATACGTTTGATCTGTGATACCTCTCCGGAAAGCAGGGATGCGTCAATATTGTATAATCTGAGTTTTTGGACTAGATTTCTGGTTTCTTCACGGGTGTTTGAAAAAACAAGAACCCGCTCCAGATTCTGCTGGAGGATCAGATTATAAAGCAAGGTAAATTTTTGGTTATCTGTTACAATATAGGTGACCTGATCAATGGATTTTGAGGCAACCTGGCCGGGTTCGATTTCAACCTGAAAAGGGTTCCGGGTCCATTGGGATGCAAGATGGATCACTTCAGGTGTCAGTGTGGCGCTGAAAAACATGGTTTGACGGTTTTTTTTGTCCGGTGTGCTGTAGACAATATTTCTGACATCCGGGATAAACCCCATATCCAGCATTCTGTCCGCTTCATCGATTACCAGGATTTCGACTTTGTTGAGATGGATGATTCCCTGCTTTTTAAAATCAATCAATCTGCCCGGTGTTGCGACCATGAGATCAAATATTCTGTTTTGAAGCATTTTTTTCTGTTTTTCATAATCCATCCCGCCAAATACAGAGATAATTTGATTTTTGGTATACCGTCCGATCAGCTCTGCATCTTTCTGGATTTGAAGCACCAATTCTCTGGTCGGTGCCAGAATGAGCGCTCTGGGTGTTCCGGGAAGCCGTTTTCCATCCGGTTTTTTTTCCATCAATCTTTTATAGATTGTAATCAGAAAGGCAGCACTTTTACCTGTTCCGGTCTGTGCCCGTCCGGTGACATCCAACCCTTCAAGTGCTTTTGGGAGGATTTCAGCCTGAACGGGTGTGCAATATTCAAACTTGCAGTCAAAAATTCCGCGCATGATCTGGACAGGAAGATTCATATCATGGAAACGGATTTTTTCCGCATGCTCCGGAATTGGAAAACAGGAAATATCCCAGGTTTTTTTGGGGGGTATCCGTATCTTCTCTTCCTGTTTTTGAATTAAGATTTCAGGCTGGATTTCTGCCTGCTGTTCAACTGGATGGGATGGCCTTTTAAAAAACGCACGGATTTTCTGAATCAATAATGTAAACAAAATAACTCTCTATCGCAAGGGGTTAAAAGATTTCAGCATTTTCAAAGCTGAGCATTCAATCAGGTACTCTATCATTTTTTTTCAGGTAAAGCTATGGCTTTCATAATTCTGTTTCAAACCAGGGTTTGTATTTATATAGATCCGGTGTATAAGCAATAAGAGTTGAAATGGGTATCTCCCAATCGATAGTTTTTTTATAAGGGTAACGGGGGATCGGTTTTGATTTTTTTAAAACAGGAGGACTTGAACAATGTCAAAAATCAACTATTGCCCGGTATGCCGCACCTCCCTGAAGGAAAAAGATATTGGAGGAAAGATCCGCTTATCCTGTTCTGCTGATTCATGTGGTTATGTTTATTGGGATTCTCCGACACCGGTTGTTGCAGGTATCGTGGAGTATAATGGAACCGTTATTCTGGCCCGGAATAAAAGCTGGCACCCAAAGATGTTCGGCCTGATTACCGGGTTTCTAGAAAAAGATGAATCTCCGGAGACCGGCATCTTACGGGAGGTGAAAGAAGAGCTTGGGTTGGATGGCAAGACAGTCAATCTCGTCGGGCTGTATCCATTCCCGATGATGAATCAATTGATTATCGCATACCATGTATCTGCAGAAGGTGAGATTCAGCTCGGTGAAGAGATCGCCGAAATCAAATGTCTGGAGCCGGCAAGGCTGAAACCATGGGATTTTGGAACCGGGCTTGCAATACGGGACTGGCTTTTATCTCTGGATAGTGAAAAATAACAAGGCGTCATATTATTTTTCCGGGCAGTCTATTTTTTAACCAGAAGAGGCCGGATAACCGATTCATCGATCCCCATCTTGAATTTAACGCCGATTCCCTTTGCGGTTGCCCGTACGACCTCTCCGATGATTTTAATGGATGAGTTGCTTCCGGTTTGTGGAGGAATGGTCATGGTAATATCTTCACCGATAGATACCGGTTCTTTGGTCCGGATAAAAACACCCCATGCGCTGATATCTTGAATATATTCTATGTTGGTCAGCGTCTGGGTTGCATAGGCAACAGCCGTGCTGCAGGGTATTCTTTGCGCCAGGCGCCTTTCTTTCACCCCTATGTTCGGTTTATTTTGTTTCATTTGCCGCAATAATAATGTATTGGCCGGACTTTGTCAATTCAGGATAATCCGCTTCCTGCATTATTATTTATTGCTCAGGGATTTAAGCGGCTTCAGGGGCGTTTTCTTCTCTTTGTTTTTGTGCTCTCTTTCATCCTTGAGGGAGAGACCTTCCATAAGCAGATTCATCAGGGGTTGTTTGATCTCTTTTCTGGTCTTTTTACAGAGGTTTTCGATTTCAATCACAATTTTGTCCCAGCAAAGCATTTCATAAATTGCCGCTTCGTTTTCAAGATTGTCACTGGATGCAGAAATCAGTTCTCCTTTAAGAAAATACAACATTCCGGATTGATTTTTTGTTTTGATACGGAGCGTACAGGTTTTTTTTTCCATTTCAATGAGCTGAAGAAAAGAGGAAAGGCTGATTCCCTTCAAGGTGCCCTCTGCGCCGGAGTTCAATTCATCCAGGATACATTCTGTTATGATATCAATGTTAAGCGGTTTTTCAAAATATTTTATGGACCCGAAAGTATCGAGTCTTTTTTTCACCTCTGAGTCACCAAAGGCGGTCATGATAAAAACCGGTATTTCGGGGTGATGTTCTGAAATATAGGCCAGCAGCTCAAAGCCGTCCATAACAGGCATTTGTAAATCCGTGATGACCAGATTGATGGTCTGCTCCCGAATGATTGCGGTTGCTTCTTTGCCGTCAGCAGCAGTGGTGACCAGGAATTCTTCTGAGTGGGTTTTCAGCACTCTTGAGAGCAAACCGCGTGTTACAGAATCGTCGTCTACGATCAAGACCTTTCTCATTTTGAAAAAATTTCCTGTATTCTTATGGGTTAAAATTGTCTCTTTTTTCAAAACCACCGTTTCTGCGCATATCACAGCAATAAAATAATCTCAAGGGGCATACCTCGGCAACAGAATGAGTGGTTTGACAACTATATTTTAATTCTGTACTGTTCCGGAAAAAAGAAAAAGATTACCAGCAAGGAAAGATATGAAAATAAAAAATCTTTTACATGAATCGATTACAGCTTCCATAAAAGCCGGACTCGTGATTCTGGATGTTTATCATTCGGATTATTCGGTTGAATACAAATCCGACGATTCTCCTCTGACGATTGCAGACCAGAGATCGCATGATATGATTTCCGGAATTTTAAGCAAAACCAATATCCCGATTCTGAGCGAGGAAGGACGGAATATTGATTATGCGGAAAGAAAAAAATGGGATAGATTATGGATTGTCGATCCGCTGGATGGTACCAAGGAATTCATCAAACGGAATGATGAGTTCACGGTCAATATCGCCCTTGTGAAAAACAATACGCCTGTTTTGGGAGTCATTTTTGTTCCGGTTACATCCACACTGTATTTTGCAGCAGAAGGATTTGGGGCAAGAAAGATGAGTGATCCCGATTTGGTCAAAAAAATCGGAGAGATGATTCTTCAAGAATCAAAACCGGAAATAGTTGAAATGGTTTTGTCCTGTTCCGTCACCCTGCCGTTAAAACAAAGAACAGATGAAACATCATGCCGGATTGTCGGCAGCCGGTCCCATTCAACTCCGGAACTGGAAGCATATGTTGCTCAAAAGAAAAAAGAGTATCAGACGGTCGGGTTTCTCTCTGCGGGAAGCTCTTTGAAGTTTTGTCTTGTTGCAGAAGGAGAGGCGGATATTTACCCACGCCTCGGGCCAACCATGGAGTGGGATACGGCTGCAGGCCAGGCCATTGCGGAACAATCCGGATGCCGGGTTTTATGCTGGGATACAGGAAGCCCTTTGACCTATAACCGGGAAAACCTGTTAAATCCCAATTTTGTGGTTTCTCGGCCTGAACAGGAGAGACCGGTGACACGGTGATTGCGTCCGGTTCAGCCCCTTATTATGGATGCCGGTTTTTTTATTTGAACAGCCGTATCCCGGTATGGATTTCAGTTATGAAAGGATAGGAGGATTATGATATTTCCCGTGATTCTTGCAGGAGGTTCAGGTACCAGGCTGTGGCCGCTGTCCAGACAGTTGTTCCCCAAGCAATTAATGAATCTTGTGAATGAAAACACCATGCTTCAGAATACAATCTTACGCTTGAGTGATTTTCAGGGAATCGATGACCCGATCATTATCTGCAATGAGGAGCATCGGTTCATGATTGCCGAACAGGCGCGCCGGATCCATATCAATCCCGCATCCATCATACTGGAGCCGGTCGGACGGAATACGGCTCCGGCTGTGGCCATTGCCGCTCTGCAAGCCCTGGACGTCGATGAAGATCCTTTGCTGGTTGTACTTCCTGCGGATCATCACATTGAGGATATCCATACCTTCCAGCAGGTAATACGCATGGGTGAACATTTCAGTCATGAAGGGAAATTGATCACGTTCGGGATTGTTCCCAGTGCTCCGGAAACCGGGTATGGGTATATTCAAAAAGGAGATCCGATTGTTGCGGCCCATACTGACGGAAAGGCGGTCACCATCCGTGAGTTTGTTGAAAAACCGGATCTGAAAACCGCAGAAAAGTATCTTGCTTCCGGTAATTATTGCTGGAACAGCGGTATTTTTATGTTCAAGGCACGGACGGTTCTTGCGGAACTGAAGAAGTATGTTCCGGATATGGTCGCAGCTTGCGAGCGCGCTTTCCGGAAGGGACGGAGGGATCTTGATTTTTTCAGACTGGATGCCGGCGAATTCTCTTCCTGTCCTTCTGATTCAATCGATTATGCAGTGATGGAAAAAACAGATGCAGGTGTGATGATTCCGTTCGATGCAGGGTGGAATGATCTGGGATCATGGGAGGCATTATGGCAGGTCGGGAAAAAAGACAGCAGTCAGAATGTCATTCATGGAGATGTCATTACACATCAAGTCCATAAGTCTTATCTCCACTCTACCGGCCGTATGATTGCTGCGATTGGTTTAAAAAATCATATTGTGGTGGAAACCGCGGATGCGGTTTTGATTTCCCCGATGGATCGTGTGCAGGATGTCAAACAGATTGTGGATCAGCTTAAATCCGGCAACCGGAAGGAAGCCCTGGTGCATCGAAGAGACTACAGACCCTGGGGAATTTGTGAAAGCATTGATGTGGGAGAACGGTTCCTCGTGAACCGGGTTACGGTAAAGCCCGGAGCCCAGATGTCTCTGCAGAAGCATTTCCATCGGGCGGAACATTGGATCGTGGTGCGGGGAACCGCATTGGTGACAAAGGGGGAAGAACAGATTGTTTTGAGAGAAGACCAGTCTGCTTATATACCTGTGGGTGTGGATCACCGGCTGGAAAATCCCGGGAAAATACCTTTGGAGATCATTGAGGTACATTCCGGTTCTTATCTGGGAGAGGAAGATATTGTGCGTCTGGAAGATAGTTAGTGCTGTTAGCCGACCAGAATGATTCTCAGGTCCATGACATTGGTAAGGGTCGGCCCGGTTATGATAAGATCGTTGATGGCGTGAAAGAAGTGGTACGCGTCATTATTGGAAAGGTATTCAAAGGCATGTAATCTTTTTCCCGAGGCTCTTTTTATGGTTGTTGAATCCGCAAGCGCACCGGCTGCATCCGTTGGCCCATCGGTTCCATCTGTACCAGCACTGAAAATAACGATATTTTCATGGCCGTCGATATCGATTGCCGCGGCCAGCGCAAATTCCTGATTCCTTCCTCCTTTTCCGTTTCCGGAAAGAGTTACCGTAGTTTCTCCACCTGACAGAATACATGCCGGGGGTGACAAGGGTTGCCCGGTTTTCCGGATCTCCTTTGCAATTGCAGCATGCACCTTGGCTACTTCCCTGGTTTCCCCCTGAATCATAGAGGAAAGAATCAGCGTGTTATATCCGAGGTTTTGGGCTTTTATTTTGGCCGAACAGATAGCATCCATATTGCTTCCGATAATCAGATTCCCGGTTTTGCTGAAAACCGGGTCTTGCGGTTTGGGTGTTTCCGGAACCAATCCGGCAAGACCGTTTTGTAAATGCCTGAGAATGGAATCAGGCAATTTTTTGATCATACCATACCGGGTAATGATATCCATACAGTCCTGATATGTGCTGGAATCCGGAACAGATGGGCCGGATGCAATGACGTCAAGGTCATCTCCTACCACGTCGGAAAGGAGCAAGGATACGAAGGACGCCGGGTATGCGGTTTGAGCAAGGCGTCCGCCTTTGATTCCGGAGATGTGTTTCCGGATGGAATTGATTTCGTTGATTGCAGCTCCACATGAAAGAAGAATTTTAATTGTTTCCTGCTTGTCTTCCAATGTGATTCCGGGTGCCGGAAAAGGCAGAAGGGCGGAACCTCCTCCTGAAATCAGACAGATGACAAGATCATTTTCCCCAGCCTGAATAGCGATCTGCATTATGGATTCCGCGCCTTTTGCTCCATTTTCATCCGGTACAGGGTGGCCGGCTTCGATGATTTTGATTCGATTGGATTTTGAAAAATGACCATATTTTACGACTGCGACACCACTGGTAAGCCTGTCATCCAAAAGGGTCTCCATGGCAAAAGCCATTGGAGATGCTGCTTTCCCCGCCCCGATCAGATAGATGTTTTCATATTTTGAAAGATCGTATGTTTTATCTCCAATGAAAAGATTATCTGCTTCACGTTTGCAGCTTCGATAGATAGCTGTTTCCGGTTCCACGGCTTCAAGTCCGGCATGGAATATTGACCGGGCATCTTTTTTTAATCCGGAGAGAATGGAGGATTGTGATTTCATCGTATTATGATGTTACCCTGCTGTTTTGAAAAGTTCAATATGCATTCATGCCGGTGATGCTGATTCCGCTGACAGGAAATTTCAAAAATCAGGTTATCGGACGAGCACGGGATAAGTATTGATCCATTCTTGACTTTGTGATTGGTAAAACATAATCTGAAGCTCAGTTTGAATGGAAGCTGCTCTCCGTTTTCCAGGTACACCAACGGAGCAAAACAGGAAATTGAAAATAAGGAAAGACCCATGAATATGGAGACAGGTTTGCAGTCATATTTAAAGGGGCAGATGCTGATGGCCATGCCGAGTCTGAAAGATCCGAATTTTTCACAGACAGTAACCTGCATCTGTGAGCATACGGAAGCAGGTGCGCTTGGGGTTGTGATTAATCGCATTCATCCTTTTATCTCTGCAAAGGAGGTTTTTAATGAGTTGAAAATCGATTATTCGGCAGAAGCGGAATCCATTACGATTTTTGCCGGAGGCCCTGTTCATATGGGAGAACTATTCATCCTTCATGGGCCGCCTTTTGATTGGGATGGTTGTGTGAATATTACGCCTGCACTTGCACTGAGCAATACAAGGGATATCCTGGAATCGATTGCTCACGGAGAAGGGCGGGTAAACTCTTTTCTGATTTCTCTTGGATGCGCCGGCTGGGGGCAATCTCAACTGGAGTCGGAGCTGTCAGCAAATGCCTGGTTGACCGGGCTGGTTTCAAACGAGTTGATTTTTCATGTGCCAATTGAATCAAGATGGGATCGGGCAATGGAATCGATCGGCATTGATCCAATGAAATTAACGGATGCAGCCGGTACGGCCTGATTTATTTTTGGGGATATTGCCGGGCCTTTTTGAAAAAAGTCAGGGATCATGAGCCAATTTCAAAAGTCTGTTGTTGTCGTTCCGGCGAAAGCCGGACACGAAGTAAAGCGTAACACTATCCAGTATTTTCAGTTCTTTTCTGGACATCGGCTTTCGCCGGTGTGACGCTTTTCAATCGTTTTGAAATTGGCTCTCATCTTCATTTTTTGATTTCGGTTTTTTTTTCTTCTGGCATATTTTATCTTTTCTGACAAAGGCACATAATTTTGGATTATAGTATTCTTTGCAGTTTAAAGGGTTATATAAAGGGCATTCCGGGTGTTTGTCTGACATGGATTTTTTTTTCCTATTTTTTTTTCAATCCTTTGCGAATTCAAGCATCATAGCATAAAGTCTTTAATTTTACAAGGAGTTATGTTTGAAGCTTATCGGATTGATAAAAAAAAATCTTATAAATAAAGGGAGTGCGGAAATTATTTTGACAAATACTTGATAATATTTTAGTAATCATCGCCTATTGGGGGGAAAATGGATTGTATATGGACAAGTTTGTTTTTTTTAAGAATGAAATAATACAGATTTCCGCTGAAATTGCGGATCTTTTTGAATCTGCCGAGTCTGCTACTGGTTTTTCTGAAAGAAATTTCACAAGCTGGAAAAAAACCTGTGAAAATATACAGAAAAGGCTGCCGGATGAAATCATGAGGGTGGCGGCTGTCGGTCCGATTAAATCCGGTAAAAGTACTTTTGTGAATACACTTTTTCACGGTGATTACCTGAAACGGGGAGCCGGAGTCGTCACCGCCATTGTTACACGAATCCGCAAGGGTTCCATGCTCAGCGCGACCCTTTTTTTTAAATCATGGGATGAGGTAAATCAGGAAATTGATCAGGCGCTTGCGTTTTTCCCTTCCGTCATAAAGAATTCCGATTATGAAACTTTTGATATCAGAAGAATATCGGATCGAAAATACCTCGCAGCAGTACTCCAATCTTTGAGTTCCGATCAACTGATCACACAGGGAACAAGAAATGTTAACAGTGTAATTTTATCTTCCTATTTAAAAGGGTATGACCGGGTAGAAGGTATTGTTACTTCTGACGGCGGCAAACGGATTTATGAAGGAGAGATGTTTTCCGAACATCGGAATTTTTCCGGAGATGAGGTTCTTGCGGTTTATCTGAAGGATATTCAACTGGAGATAAACTCCACCACCATTGAAGAGAACATTGAAATTGCAGATTGTCAGGGAAGTGATTCTTCCAATCCGCTTCATCTTGCCATGATACAGGATTATCTTCTTCTGGCCAATATGCTTGTTTATGTAATCAGCAGCCGGACCGGACTACGTCAGGCAGATATCCGGTTCCTATCCATGATTCGAAAGATGGGGATTATGGACAACACGATGTTTGTTGTAAACTGCGATTTTTCAGAGCATGAAACACTGGAAGGAATGACAGCGCTGATTGCCGGAATCCGGGATGAGGTATCGATTTTAAAACCGGACCCGGAGCTGTTTGCGTTTTCATCCCTGTTTGATCTATTCCGAGCCAAAGAGATATCCGGAGATTTGAGCGATCGGGACCGGAAACGATTGGAACAGTGGGCTGCCGAAAAGGAGCTGATTGATTTTTCAAACAGGGAAAAAGAACGGTTTGATGCGGTGTTTCAAAAAAAGGTCACCATTGAACGATACCCGCTGCTTCTTCGGAATCATCTGGACCGCTTAGGCGTTATTTCCGCAGGGGTATTGCAATGGACCAGACTGAATCAGGAAATTATGAAAGGAGATGAACAGAGCGCAGGCAGAATACTGAAAGATATTCAGAAAAATCAGGAAAAAATGCACCGTATCAAGTCTATGATCAGAAACACACTGGATGGTTGTGAGAATCGTGCAAAGAGTGAACTGAGAAGTGACATCGATTCTTTTTTTGAAAACAGATCCGGAGGAGTTGTTCCGGAGATAACGGCTTTCATAAAAAATTATACCATACAGATTGAACAGTATGAGGCGGTTTTGAAAACAAAAGGATTCACAGATACACTCTATCTAATTTATCAGGAATTCAAACACGCTCTTGACAATATGATGGCTGAAAAAATCAATCCTGCGATTATTGGTTTTATTAAATCAGAGGAAAGAAAAATCGTCGGCACATTGGATTCTGTTTCCCAGCCATTTGACGGCATGGTAGTGGATGCCCTTGCCGGTTATGAAAAAACTCTTGGAAATTATGATATTAAAATGATGCAGAAACTGGAGAGAAAACCAGGATCATTGGATATCGAATCCATAAAAAGACTCGCAGGGCTTCAGATACCGACAGCTTTTGCGGTCATGCGATATTCGGCAAGGGTAAAAACAGAGGCTGTACTCTGGTTTGGTTTATATAAACTACGGAACGCCTTTAAAAAAATATTTAAAAAGCCGATTCGTGAAAAGGAAGATGATGTTTATCAAGCGATCAAAGACGGGATCCGGTGCATGAAACGTGAAACAGAAATTTCAATTTTGTTTCACTTTAAGACTTACCGGGAGAATATCAAGTTTCAAGACCTGGTCAAACTGATTGAAACCGCAGCTTCCCACTATTTTGAG
The DNA here is from genome assembly GCA_945870015.1 of Desulfocicer vacuolatum DSM 3385. GTDB lineage: Bacteria > Desulfobacterota > Desulfobacteria > Desulfobacterales > SURF-7 > QZKS01. The sequence continues at coordinate 3,326 of CAMBQS010000033.1, read as the reverse complement.
ACACTGGTCAACCGGTTTCAGGCCTATAATACCGACCTGGTTGAACTCACACAATTGATAGACGAAAAGCGGATTGACAAAGAAAGAGTTTTTAAGATATTGAGAGATACGGAAGAAAAAGTTTTGAATATATACAAACACATTGATAAAATAGACAATGCGTTATCCGGGATTTCAGATGGCGGTTGAATGGAGAAGACCGGATTTTAAGATATGGCGAAAACAATGATAGGTCTAAGCATTTGTGATAATCCGAATAAATAATGGAGAAATGCAGATGACAGCAAAATTGGCAAGAACTGTTGCAGTAGCAAATGAAAAGGGAGGGGTTGGTAAAACAGCAACCGTTGTGAATTTAGGCGCGGCGCTTTCCATGGAGGGCCAGAAGGTATTGGTCGTTGATATGGATCCCCAGGGAAATACAACAAGCGGATTTGGATTGGATTCCGGCCGGACTGGATTCAGTACCTACGACCTCATCATGAATCCCCAGAAAGTTTCCGCCAAGGAAGCGATCATCAGTACAGCATGGCCCGGAATTGATTTAATCCCTTCCCATGTTGATCTTGCCGGGGCAGAGATTGAACTGATCAAAGAGATGGGCAGGGAGAATAAGCTGAAAAAGGCACTTGCCGGTATTCGCACGGAATATGATGTGATCCTGCTGGATACGCCACCGAGCCTGTCACTTCTTACCGTAAATGTTTTTTCCTTTGCTACGGAGGTGCTGGTTCCCTGCCAGACGCAGCCCTATGCGTTTGCGGCACTGGATAATCTGTTTGATACGATAGCCACAATCAAAGAGGATATCAATCCGGATATTGCCATTACCGGCATTGTTGCCACCTTTTATGATAAAAGGACCCATGTCAGCCAAATGATTATGGAAAAACTGAATACGGACAAACGATGCAGCCATCTGGTTTTTAAAACCGTTATTCGAGGCAACACCACCATTGCAGCCAGCAATAGTGTCGGACAACCGGTTGTTTTCTATAAGAAGAATTCTTATGGTTCTATTGATTACATCCGGTTGGCAAGGGAATTTTTAGGCCGGAACGGATCGGAGTTCATCCTGCCGGAATTTTGATATCCATATCTGTATCAGCGAGAGTGAAAAGACAGTCCACAGGATTGATTCTGTCACTCCATGGATGGTTTTAGTTTTTTCAGATTTTCTGCCGCAAATTCGATGGATGCATCCAGTTCCAGCGCCATGGTGTAGTATTGAATCGCTTTTTCCTTGTTCCCCATGTCCCGGTAGTTTGAGGCAATGTTGGCATAGTCAATGGCAGAGTTCGGATTCAGCTCAAGCACTTTTTGAAAGCATGCGATGGCCTCTTCATGCCTTTTTAATTTAAAGTTGCAAAAACCCATTAAATTGTAGATATCGGTTCTTTCCGGATCCAGTTTTTCCCCTTTTGACAGCGTTTCAAGGGCTTGTTCATATTTTTCCATCTCTTTCAGACAGACACCCATATAGGAGTAAATGCTCGGTATGTCCTGTTTCGTCGGGTGAAGAGCAAGGGCTTGCTGAAAGAAGTCCATCGCCTGTTCCGGTTTTCCATCGGAAAGCATTGAGGTGCCTGTATAGAACTTCAGATAGTACCGGTTTGGCAGTTGGGCCTCAATTTTTTTCAGCTCCTGAATGGCCTTGACCGGAGGATAGGATTCCGTGATAATTTTTGCAGTGAACATCCCAACGCTTGTTCCATGTGCCCTTTCCCGGAAATGGGCACCCGGTATGATGGTATAAAACGCAGGTATTTCGAGTTGCGGATGCATGGTGTTGATGCAGATGATCTCCATATTTTTTCTGGAAAGGGCCTGAATGCAATTTTCAACCTCGATTCGGATGTTGTTGTTTGAAATATCAGGGAGATTGGATATATCGATTCTTTTTTGAGGAGTCGTGATAAAATGGGTCTGTTCCAGTTTTGTAAATTTCGGAAGCCCGCTTGCCACATAGTTTGATCCGGTGTTAAAATCTCCAGCCAGTTGCGCGACTTCTGAAAGAGCCCGGCTCAATGCCTTCTGGGGATCCGGAGTTGTACCCGCCGTCCAGATGATTTCGCTTTTTTGGGGGAAGGTGTCTGGATCATATGCCATGACACCCACAGTTGGAATGCCGGTGTCCAGGGAAAAGTCGGAAAGAAACAGCTTGATTCCGGCTTTTTCATACTTGTTGATCATCTCGACCACCATGGGGTCTGTCACGGATTCCGGATTTATGGCCGGAACATCCAGTTTTCCACGGCTGATGATGGAGGATACATGTCTTTCAACGATTTCGCAGATCCCCTGTGACAGGGCCTCCTCAGTACAATTGCCGGCAGATGGCCCATTGAATTCGTTAATGGCATAGAACCAGGTGAAAGGAACAAAAACCTCTTCTTGCCGGGTCAGGTTGTAGCCGAGTGTCCACTGCAAGGGAAGGTTTTCAAAAACAGCTCTGGATGCTTGAAAGTCATGCAGATCATCGTGGACCGACTTGGCAATCATTTCAAAGGGGAGTGCCCGGTTTTTCATGTTTTTGTAAGTATCGGTGATGAAATTATCCGGATTGCTGCTGAAAGAGAAGAAACTGAATCTTTCGGCCAATTCCATTACCGCACTGGCTTCCGCCTGTGAAGGCGTAGCGCCTTTTCCCATCTGTTTGATGGTTCCGGTAATTCTTCTCGCGTCCGGACCGCAGACACTGAAAAAAACCGGGATGTCCAGCCTTCCTGTATCGATTCGAATGGTTTGCTCAAGAATATCGATGTTCAGACCTTCTATTTTTTTCTTAAACCGTTGAACGGTTTCTTCCGGGGTAAATATTTTATCCTGATCCAGGGTAAATTTTTTAAAGGCATCTTTCAGCGTTATTTTACGGCTCATGATTCTTCTCCTTACTGTCCGGATTGTATGCGCCTTGTCACTGATTTTCAATAGCATTATGGTAATAAAAAAATAGAATGGCTTGACTTTCTGTATCAGGTCGGTATACGAAAACAGAAGAAATTTCAGTCAAATGTATGATAACAGCATCTTATAAGGATAATGAATATATGAAACGGAAAAAATCAACCATACGGGAAACAAAGGAAACCAGTATTCAGATGGAGCTCAATCTGGACGGAACCGGCTCTGGGAATATCTCAACCGGGATTCCTTTTTTTGATCACATGCTGACATTGTTTTCGGTTCACGGTTTTTTTGATCTTACGATCCAGGCCAAAGGTGACCTGGATGTGGATTTCCACCATACAGTCGAGGATACGGGCTTGGTATTGGGCGATCTGTTGTATGAGGCGCTGGGCGATCGAAAAGGAATAAAAAGGTAT
>CAMBQS010000032.1 GCA_945870015.1 Desulfocicer vacuolatum DSM 3385 | reverse complement strand
CTATTCCAAATTTTTTAATGAATGGCGGCTGGTCTACGTCAATTACTATGATCGTTCCGGCAGAGTGCTCGGTGACATATCATCACCACCGGACAATCAGGCAGATGGCACCGATTGTGTGAATTTGAACGATCATACCCCGGTGTCGGGTCAACCCTATTACGGCATTACCCAAATCGGTCTGACAGCCCCGACAACCAACAGCAGCGATACCTGTGCCTACCGATATACAAACAGCGAAGGCGGCGCGCAAGACATCGCAGTCACCTTCAATCATGGAGCAGACAATAACACCAGCGGCAACTACAATTACATGCAAATCTCCAACATCCCTCTTGAACTGGCATTGGCGATTGATCGGATGGTCGATGGCCAGGCAGATGGCACAATCGGAGATTTTATTCGGGTAAACGCCGCCGGCGCTTTGCAATCATGGATTCAGGCTGGGGAAAAACCAACCGACATTACCAGCGAAGTGCGCTGGAAAATGCAGTTTTAACAATGAAAAAATTTCTTTCTTTTTTGAAATCCGGTTTGTTTTCAGCCATTCTTGCCATTCTTGTGATGGTTTCAGGTTATTTTTTCCTGAAAGAGTATGGCTTCTGCCTTGCTCAGGAAGAAAGGCTGGAAACCCTGAATGTGAGACTCGGTATTTCAAAACAACAGCTTCAGGAAACCACCAGAAAACAGCGTATTTTTTCCCGTGTACAAGCCTTTCTAAACCATGCAAACGCTTTGGGTCTCCAAGAAAAGAAGTGGGCAACTTATAATGTCAACATAGAAGAACCGGTTACTTTTGATGCTTTTGAACAAATACTGGAACAATGCAATCAGACTCCTTTGTTCTATTTCAATCCCATCAGTCTTCAAATAACTACAGCAATAGACTCAGAACAGAACAAAAGTCCAAATAAACCGAGTCAATCCGGCCTGCCTGAAGAAAAGGATGGCGATATCCTCATCAACCTGAAAGGTTCTTTTATCGTCAGGGATAAATTATGATAACCTCTCCCCCGAAATATATCATTGAACTGGACGGTATCTGCTATCGGTTGAATGGTAAAATCCTGGAGCAGATACCCAATCTATCCAATATTACCGATGATTGTTTTCTGATATCTGATCTGGGGCTATCCAGCTCCCGAACCATGATTGTGGATTCCGATATCCGCTATTCCGAACTCATGGTTCGGAAAAAACTTATGGAATCCGGTGAGTATGATGAACCGGTCACAGTGATTACGCATTGGAAAAAAACAAAAGGCAGAAATTCAACTTTTATTTTTTTTACATCACTGCCCACGCGGATCCTCAGTCAATATCAAAACAATCTTGCTTCCCAGGATGGCTGTGTACTCCTATTCCCTTTGTATTCAGTGCTCTATAGCGTAATACAAAAAAATCAATCCAAGAAGCCGGTTGCCGTGGTTTTCCAGCATAACCGGTTTGGTGATCTACTGATCGGATCGAATAGGGAAGTATTCTATGCCAACCGGTGTGTCAGTTTTGATAGTAGTGATGAACAGATCAAAACCCTCTGGGAAACGATAGAGAGGGATATCAAAACCGCTGAAGCGGATAATGGGATAAAAATTGAAAAGCTTATTCTGGTGAATTGGCTGGACAGCTCAAAACGTCCAATGCCTGATGAAAATATCCTTTTTGAATATTCATCTCTTCCAAAAGAAGTGATTCATTTTTGCAATAAACCCCTGGAGCTTTCTTTCTTCAATGCTGTTCGAATGGAAAGCATCCGTAACAGCATCTCCAAACCAATGGATAAGGCCGCCTATTTGACAAAAAGAATTACTCCCCTGGCCAATATCCTTTGTATTCTCCTACTCCTGTTTTTCACAGGGGCCTGCCTTTTTTTTGCAAACCGGACCCAGCAAATTGACAAAACCATCATGCAGACAAGACGTGAAATTGTAGAGATACAAAAACAAATTCCCACATTGCCCGCAGCCATTGGATATCAGGATACACTTTCCTTTGTAAAAAAACTTTCTATTTATCGTGAAACACCATCTTTTCAATTTGTGCTGAACGATCTGTCAAGCGAATGGTTTGCCGAAATGAAACTGGAAACCCTGAAAGTAAATTATACCTCAGACTCAATTCAACTGGAACTTTTTGGAAAAATTTCCGCTTCATTTAACTCTGCTTACAAGGGATATCAGAATTTTTTACATGCATTAAAAAAACGCGGTTACCATCTGACCGAAAATCGTTTTGACACGGAAATTCAAGACTCCCGTTTTTTCATCAAGCTTTCAAGGGCAATACCATGAAAGAAAAATATCACGGACTGATTTCAATCGTAGTGATCCTTTTCTCAATCGGAGCCACTCTTTTTTATTATATGACTGATTCCTGGCGAATCACTGACACCCCTTCCGGAAACTCAGACTTCAAGCCGCTTCCTCTTTACCCGGAACCCAGTCCATTAGAAATGAGTATCATAGATCAACTTGGCCCTGTAATGAATGAACTGAAGACTCCCCTGGCTGCGCAACAGATTCCATCGGACCTTCGTTTTCTCGGTTATGTAAATCCTGATTTGAACCGGCTGGATCAAAGGGGAAAAAATTTTATAACCGCTCACGATAAAACAGACTATCTGCTCTCTTTTACATTCTCTTCCGGAAACAAACATTTTTGCATTCTTAATGATATATTTTACCAGGAAGGTGCGTTGCTTCCGGACGGCAGTCAACTCCTGAAGATCGAGATAAGACAGGTGCTGCTGAATAAAGATGGGATTCAGAACTGGATACCAATTGATACCCGAACAACCGGCCAACAGGAAAAACAGCAGAAGAATCTCCATCCGGGGCGTACGCAAAATAAGGAGAAAAAATGAAAAAAAATGATATATTACTCTGGCTAAGCCTCCTTTTTTTGATTGCAGGCTGTTCCCACTCCCGTTCTGCAGCGCCCTCTCCTCCCCTGGATAATGAAAATCAATCCGAGATCACAAAAGCGTCTGAAGAAATGGCAACCCGGCAGGACAAACTGGTGGCAAAGCTTGAAAAGGCTAGAAAGGACAATATCAACATAGAACCGGTCATGCCTGCATATGATCCTCTTGAAGAACACATTGTCTCATTTTCCATGATGGATGAAAAATTACAGACGGTTCTCTATTCACTCGCCCGATCCATTGGAATGAATCTGATCATCGATGCGGATGTCCATCATGAAGATCTGAAGATTACAATGAATTTTGAAAAGGTGACGGCTTCACAGGCGCTCAAAGAGATCCTCAAATCCTTTGACCTCTATCATGAAACAAAAGGCAATATTATTCGAATCCGATCCTTTCAGGAAAAACTGTTCAAAATCAATTTTCTGGATACGGAAGTGAAAACAACCTTTGATGTGGGTGGCGATGTTCTTGGTTCTCAGGATTCTGAAAGATCCACTGGTTTGTCCGGCAATTTCAAACTGACCGGCAGTGGTTCCAAGACAACGAATCCATATGAAACGCTTGAAAAAATAATAACCCAGGTGAAATCCAAGGAAGGTAAATATACGATTAATCGGATGGCCGGAAGTCTTTTTATTAAAGACAAACCTTCCGTTATCTCTTCTGTTTCACAGATTGTGCATCATTTTCAGAATATGCTTAACAGACAGGTTTTGATTAAAGCCAGAATTATCGAAGTCAATCTTTCGGATGATTACAAGTATGGAATCGACTGGAGTGTAATCCGGGATTCTTCGGCATCGGTAGATTCCTATACAAAAATGTCGTGGTCAGCGGGCAATGGGATGGTGTTGTCTCATCGAAACGGTAACTACGCCCTGAATCCGCTGGATGAAGCAGTGAATGCATTGCAGACTTTTGGAGATGCAAAAATTATTTCCAATCCAAGTATCCGTTCCATGCACGGAAAGCCCGCGATTATCAGTGTCGGAACATCCCTGACGTATAAAAAAAGCGTCGAAACCACCAGTTCCGGTGCCGGAGATGTCCGGACCGAAGAAACGCAGGTTGAAGTGTCGAATGTTTTTGATGGGCTGATTCTGGGCATTATTCCTTTTATTGAAGAAAATGGAAAAATTTCTCTTCTTATCAATCCCATCAAAAGCGATGTTGACCGTACGAGCCTTGAGCTGCAAAATGTCGGAGAAGGCCAGAGCATATCCCTGCCGGAAGTAAATGTGAAGGAAATCAGTTCAACCATATCCATGCATGATCAGGATGTCATTATTCTGGGAGGACTGATTGATAAACGTAACATCAATGAGAACCAGGATGTTCCATATTTATCAGTAATTCCCATAGTCGGATATCTGTTTAAAAGTGAATCGAAAAGTGTGGAAACCCGTGAATTGGTCATTGTTCTGAGTGTAACAATCATATGAGTCTGATATTCAAAGCACTGAAAAAACTCAAATCCAGTCCGCCGCAGAAATCGGAAGGAAATGAAGACCTGCTTCTGAAAAGCACCAATGTTTACTCTTTTCAAAAAATCTTTTTTTCCCCGCTGGTCATTATCATGTTATTTATCACAGGATTGTTCGTTTACTACGGATTTCAATTTTTACTTTCTTTCCTTCATCAACCCCCTCAAGCATCTGTTTCTTCCCTTGCCGGCAGCGGTCAATTACAAAATGCCATGCCCTCATACCAGGAGAACAAAGCTCAAAAAAACACAGAAAAACTGGAAATTCCGACCCATCCGGAAAACATACCGGCAGCAGAGAGGCTGGATATACGGAAGCAGCAACCAACAGCATCATATCCGGAGACAAATCCCACTGCTGCTCCGATAGAGAGCGAACACCAAATCAAATATATCAAAAAAAATAGTGATTCATCCGTCACCTCAACCCGGATGCCGGATGAAGAAGATTTGGAGAAACCTCAACCGGATAATCCACCCGCTGCATTGCTTCAAAATCTGAAAAATGGATTCCCTGTTTCCGTGAATCCGAAACAATATGAACCATGGGAAGAAAAACCAGAGTACGGGCCGAATGGAAGCAGTATCCTTTCAGGAAATACCGAACAAAATCAAAAACAAAGCATGGAAGAGATCATTGTTCAGACAAAAATTGAAAAAAGTAGAAAAGTCGCTTCTCTGATTTCAGATATCGAGGAGAGCCTTCAGGCAAAGGATTACCGGGAAACAGAACAACTGATTCAAAAACTGACGGATCTTACCCATAAGGACAACCCATATCTTCTAAAAATCAAATCGTTTTTTTTCATTAAAACAGGAAAAAATAACCAGGCTGCTGAAATCCTGCAAAAGATTTTGGCAACAGATCAAAATGATCTTGAGGCGAATATCAATATGGCCATCATTGAAATCAAAAACGGGAAAATAGAGGATGCCCATTTTCGTCTTGTCAACCTGGCGAAAATCTATCCGGAGAATTCGACCATTCAGGATCTGATACATAATTTTTACTGATTGGATTACAGCCTAATAGTCTGTTTCAACAAAGAATGACCCTTCCGGCCGGGAATGGACGACCAGAAGGAAATACAAAACTGTGATACTGTATCTCAATGCCCTCTACCCTGTGGTCTGCAAACAGAATAATTTCCATATCGCTGTACATCGGTGTTATTATTCTTACATCCTGGGGGGGGATACGTGCAATAAACTATTCAATTGATTCCAAATTTTATAAGGATTTTCTTGTAAAATGGGAGATCTCCATCCGGTTGTTAAACCAGATTCAAACATCCTGGCCTGTATTCAGCGGTAACAACCATGTGCAGTATATGGAGCAGTTGGTTCTTCATATGAAAAGCAATCAGATCGCCACACCTGACTCCAACACGAAATTTTCGTATATCTATATCATGGATAAAATCGGATCCGGACATGGCGAACACAAAATATTTGTTCTCTGCCTTCCGGACAAATTGATCCTTTATGATATCTCAAAAGAATCCCTGGAACGGATTGACCAATTTGTCGACGGCATCATCAGATCAGATCAGGGACGGTTTCAATGGCAGCCCAACAAAGGGAATTCGCTGTATACTTGTGTCTGGAAATTATAGTCGTAAGGTGTAAGCATGGAAAAAATGATATCCAACAATGAGATGGGGTATCTGGAATACTTTGGTCTGCATCGAAATCCATTTCCGGTTGCACCGGATGATGACCATTTTTTTATCTCCAACCAAATTGAACAAATACTGGCGGAAATCCTTCATGGATTTATCGCCAGAAAAGGATTCATGGTTCTTTCCGGCGACACCGGTTTGGGGAAAACCAGCATCAGCCGGAGGATATTACGTCTGCTGGAAGAAAAGGGAATCGAAACCTCCCTTGTTTTTCACACCTCATGCAGGAATATTGAACTGCTTCGGGAGATCAACCGGGATTTTGGTCTGGAAACCGGTTCTCTTCGGTTCGGGGATTTATTGAGCGCATTGAGCGAATTTCTGACTGAAAAAAACAAAAACAATCAGAACTGCGCCATTATTGTGGATGATGCCCAAAACCTGGACCCGAAATCCCTAGAGCTGATCAGAATGATTTCCAATTATGAGGCAGATCAGAAAAAACTTGTTCAAATTCTGCTGATCGGCCAGCCGGAACTGATTGAAAAGCTGAATCAGCCGGAGCTGAGACAATTAAAAAGCAGAATCATCATCTGGCAAAAAGTTACCCCTTTGCTGCTCGATGAACTTGAAAGCTATCTTTTTTTTAAACTGAACTTATCCGGAAATAAGGGTCAGATCTATGTATTGAGATCTGCTGTCAAGGCTATTTTCAGGCTCACCCGCGGAAATCTTCGGCAGATCAATATCCTGATGGATCGTTGCCTCTATGCGGCTTATCTGTCAGAGTCAACAACGCTTACCAAAAAAATTGTCAAAGAAGCATACCGGGATATCAATCCTTTGAACGAACCAAAAAAATCCGGATTAAAACCAGTGCTGGTATCGGTATGCGTAATTCTGTTTCTGATTCTTGTCTTCTATTCCGGAAGTACTTATTTACCATCCGCGATAGAGCGGCTCTCCGTTATCCCGTCTGTTTCTGAAAAACAAGCGGATACGAATGCCAAGAGCGAAAAATTACCATTGATTCAAAGCATTCTGGAAATTCCGCCCATTCAGAAATTGCCTTGCCCTGATTTACAAAAGCCGCCTGGACTCCATGTATCCATCGAATCCGACCACTTCTCATCACAGGTTTCATCTTTTTTAAAGGCTTATCAATTGACCGCCTATGAAACCCGGTTCTTGCAGGCAATCCATACAAATGCCTTTCAAGAGCTCTCCAGGCAGATTTACAACCAGACCGGATATCGCCTGGTTCAATTAAAAACACTGCCGGCAGGCATAAAAGGCCGATATGATATCCTTGTCCGGAATGTATCTCAAAACAATGAAAAGGAATATATCCTGTTCTGGCATCCAGACCCGGAAATCAATAACTTCTACTACGGCTATCAAGGAGATGAAATACGTTCGCTTCAGAGAATACTCAAGACACTGTCTCTGTACCAGTATGAACTGGATGGTATTGTCGGAAAGGAGGTATTACGAGGGCTTGTCTCTTTTCAAAAGCAATGGGACTTACCCATAACAGGATACCCGGATGAAAAAACCCTTTTCTTGTTATGTCATCTAAAAGGATCGAAAAATGACTCCAGAAAAAACAAAAAAATACCTGGGTGAACTTCTCAAGGAAAAAGGGATTCTCACAGAAGCCCATATCAAGTATGCCCTTCAGGAACAGAAAATCAGCAAAATGAAGGTCGGTGAAATTTTTGAACGACTCGGTTTTGTGACGGAGTATGAAGTAGTAACTGCCCTTTCCGAGCAGGAAGGAATACCTTATATTGATCTGGATGAAATCCTTCCGAATGAACAGTTGCTCAAAATGTTCAACAAAAACCTTTGCCTCAACAACTCGTTTCTTCCCATTCGCGTCCATGAAAAAATAATTGAGATTGCTGCTCATAATCCTTCTGACCCGAAAATCGGTCAACTGGTTTCCAGACAGACCGGACTGGTACCATCATTTTTTATGGCGGAAAGAACCAAGGTGATCAACGCGATCAATAAATTTTTCTATTTTCTTGAAAATCCGGTTGAACGCCTGATTGAAAACGAGATCAACATCCTCTCCCAGGATCGTGAAATGGCCAGGGGCATGGATACTCTGGTAAAAAATATCCTTCATCTTGCCATAAAAATGAGGACCACCGATATCCATATCCAGCCCATGAAACAGGCGATTAATATCTCCTTTCGCATTGATGGTGTATTGAATTCGATCATGTTTCTTCCCGTTTCCCTGAATCGGATCGTTTCAACTATCAAATTAAAAGCAGATATGGATATCGCAGAGCAGAGACTTCCACAGGATGGACGTTTTTCCGCAATGATCCTGAATAACAGTTACGATTTCAGGGTCTCCACAATTGTCTCTCCGCAGGGAGAAAACATGGTGCTCCGTATTCTTCCCATGGAAAGTGCAATCATGGGTATGGCGCAGTTGGGATTTCTTGAAGAGCATATTAAAATCGTTGAAAACATGTTCAATGAACCGTTTGGCATTATTCTGCTGACCGGGCCTACAGGATCCGGAAAATCCACAACCTTATATGCCGGTATCCGAAGGCTGGATCTTCTTCATAAAAACGTAATTACCGTAGAAGAACCCATTGAGTATGATATCCCGCTCCTCCGCCAGACCCAGGTAAATGAAAAAGCAGGTTATACTTTTGCAAATGCAATACGATATTTTCTTCGCCATGATCCGGACGTTATACTGGTGGGTGAAATCAGAGACAAGGAAACAGCATCAGCAACCATCAGTGCTTCCACAACAGGACACCTTGTTTTATCCACCCTGCACACGAACAGTGCAGTAGGCGCAATCCCACGGTTAAAAGATCTGGGTATCAGGCCATTTCTTATCTCCGATTCCCTGATCGGTGTCGTGAGTCAGCGTCTTGTAAGAAAAATATGCAAATCCTGCAAAGAATCCTATACTCCTTCGGAAAAAGAAAAAAAATATCTTCGGGATCAATCCATTACCCAATTGTTTCGTGGAAAAGGGTGTGATGTTTGCGGAGGATCAGGGTATTTTGGAAGAACACTGGTATATGAGTTGCTGACAGTCGACCGTGTTCTTGCACTCCTGATTGAACAGGAATCGGATCTGCACCGGATTATGGAGACAGCCAGAGACGGAAGGTTTGTGGATATATCAGATATTACTGCAACCAAAGTCAAACAGGGAATTACAACAACCGAAGAAGCTGTGCGTGTCCTCGGTAATATACGGCAAGTGTAAAAAAGCATATGGGATATTTCAGGTTTAAACTATTATCACCTTCCGGAAGAGTGTTTTCCGGTTTTATCAAGCTTCCTTACCAGGATGAAATGTCGGCGATTTCCCATCTTGAACGGGACGGAAGTACGGCAATTCATGTCGGCAAACCCGGTATGTTCTACTCCTTTTTATTACATCTTGCATCCTTCAGCCTGCAACAAAAAATGTCCCGTTCAGACCAGGCCGAATTCCTGAGCAACATGTCCCTGATGCTCCGCTCGGGTGTGCCCATATCTTCCGCTCTCAAGGAATCTTCGGCCACATCCAGTCTGCCGGAAATTTCAAAAGACATAGATGATATGATTATATCCATACAGGGCGGGTTAACATTTTCCGAAACCGCTTCAAAATATTCCCATATTTTCCCGAACGCAATTCTTCACCTGATCCGGATCGGAGAGGAAACCGGACAACTGGATGAAATGCTGAAAAAAGGCGCCGGCCATCTGAAAAGAGTGGATGGAATCGTCAGTGATACCAAACAGGCACTCCTGTATCCGTCATTTGTTTTTTTCATGCTTGGTGCGGGTCTTATTTTCTGGTTTTACTTTGTTGTACCCAAAATTGTTACCCTGTTTGTAGAAATGAATGTCAGCCTTCCCGGCCTGACAGTTTTTCTGATCTGGCTGTCTGAAGTTTTCCAGAACTATCTGTTTCATATTCTCAGCGGAATTGCCGTTACCATTATGATACTGTCCTATCTGTATAAAGGAAGCCTTGGAGGACGAAAGATCATCGATTCCGTATTGATCAACCTTCCTCTCTCCGGAACAATCATCCGGGCATCTTCCCTTGCCTTTATCACTGAATATTTGTCGCTGCTGTTGAGTTCCGGAATCGATATTCTGCAATCTTTGAGAATCCTGAAGGAATCGATTAGCAACAGCATTTATAAAGAGAGCCTCGATAATATTCTGGGAAGCGTATCCAGAGGAGAAGGCATTGCCGGTTCGTTTAAAAATGCACAGTTGTTTCCTCCTTTTGTGATACGCATGATCGGTATCGGAGAGATGAGTGGTACCTTGACCGAACAGTTGGCGTATATTGCAGAGGAATATAAAAGCAAACTTTCCATTCTGGTGTCCACGATTGGGAAAATAATTGAGCCGGCTGTGCTGATTATTGCGGGCATCCTGTTTGCGATCATCATTGGTGGCTTGCTGCTGCCCATATACGATCTGGTCAGTCAGATCAGTAAATGATTCTATGATAAAATCAGCCGGAATTCAATATTCCTTACGGTTCTACCCTATCTGAATAAACTTCAATGCCGCACCAATGATCGCTGCCTGTCCTTTGCTCATCTCTCCCAAACTGTCCCCTCGATCCGTCATGCGCCGGAAGCGGGTAAAATCAGTTGGCAGTGCCTCCGTATCCACGAGAAAGGCTATTTTTTGGATGATTTCCCGGATATCGTTCGGAAATTTTATGCGGCCTTTAGACTTGGCAAAATAGTCTACCTTGATCCGGCCTCTCAGAGTGTCGAATTCCAGGTCTTTTACACGATGGACCGCGAGGATGACATAATCTCCAAGCGATTGCCAGAAAATTTCATCATGATTTCTCCATAGCGGCAGACGGAATCGCAGCCGTGCCGGCTGTTTATTCCCATTCTGGGCAATATGTTTATACAAAATAACTGGAAAGTTTTCTATTTCTTTGATATCCAGCTTTTCGAGCATAGCAAACAACGTCATCCGCTGCTGCTTGCGATAACGTTTGTCGATCTGATCCAGCACACTGCCCTGCCCCACACCGGTATTCACTTTCTCAAGTGCTATTGTAATTGAATTTTCCATTTTCCGTCTCCTCTTCAGACTTGAAAAAAATACACCTTATAACTCAAAAGATGCAAGGCAAAAATTACCCATATGCAGCATCAACAGCTAAATGGGTGTTATTATCACACAGGATAGATTCACCTGCCAAGCTACTTTTTCTTTACTTGAGAATATATTGATATTATCTATGGAATCATTCAAAATCATTGATTATATCAAATTGACTTATCCGGGATATTTCTATAACAGTTCCAGTCAGGGAATCAGATCGGATTTTCATTGTTTTTTTTTAAAAAAAATCACTAAGTTGATACGATAAAACTGTGGCACCAGAAAAAATCCAGGAGCAAATATGAAACAGATTGATGCCAAAGGTCTGGCATGCCCGGCACCGGTAATCCAAACCAAGGCAATCATTGAAGAAGAGAGCCCGGAATCGATTGATGTTATGGTTGATAACGAGGCCGCGAGTCAAAATGTCAGCCGGTTTTTACAATCCCGGCATTACAAAATTGCGGTACAAAAACAGGGCAATGAATTTCATGTCCTGGGGCAGAAGGAGCCGGACAATATTCATGAGTCCGTTCCTCAACCCCAACCCAAACCAGATCATCAAAAAATTCTGGTCATGATCGGTTCTGATAAAATCGGAAATGGAGATGATGTGCTTGGGGAAAAATTAATGACCAGTTTCCTGAAAACCCTGAAAGAGATGGGCTCTGATTTATGGCGCCTGGTATTTGTAAACAATGGTGTCAAACTGACCATTGACCAATCCCTGGTTCTGGAAGATCTGAAACACCTTGAAAAAACCGGAACCCATATCCTTGTATGCGGCACCTGCCTCACCCATTTTAATCTTCTTGAACAAAAAAAAGTCGGACAAACCACCAATATGCTGGATATTGTCACGTCAATGCAGCTTGCCGACAGGGTGATCAATCTGTAAACCCTGATCCAACTCCCAAACCGGAATCTTTTCATGTGAGTGGATAACATCAAAGAAAGAGTAGACATCCACACTCCATTTCTGATATCTTTATCGACAGTCTGTGCTTTCATTCTCAGATTTTTCAGATAATACCGGGGACATCCCCCACGATTCCAGTTATCCAATTCAGGAGTTCATCAGTGGACATTATTGAAGCAATAAAAACCAGAAAAAGCATTCGAAAGTTCAAATCCGATCCCGTTCCAAAAGAAACCATACGGACAATACTCGAAATCGCATGCCGAGCGCCTTCTGCTGAAAACACACAGCCCTGGGAATTTGTCGTTGCTTCCGGCGAACTGCTGGATACCATGCGACAGAAAAATGTTGAAAAACTCAGAAACTTCGTCGCCCCTCCGGAGGAGATGGCTCATCTCATGATTGAACGGCCCAAAGGCTCCATCTTCCGAACCCGGCAGATCGAAATCGCAAAAAAGTTATTTGAATTAATGGATATCCCCAGACAAGACCTTCAAAAAAGGGCGGAATGGCTGGAAAGAGGATTTCGATACTTTGACGCACCGGTTGCCATCATCATTGTTGCAGACAAAACATTGCCCATACAGGGGACTGCGCTGGATGTTGGCTCCGTGAACCAGAATATATGCCTTGCCGCTCTGGCCTATGGACTGCATACCTGTATTGAAAACCAGGGAATTACATACGCAGATGTAGTCCGGGAAGTCGCCCGTATCCCGGATTCAAAGCGTCTGATGGCAGCAATTGCAATCGGTTATCCTGACTGGGAATTTCCGGCAAATCAGGTTCAAAGCGAACGGGAACCCATTGACAATATCGTAACCTGGTGTGAAATCTAAAAAGGAAAAAATCATGCTCAAAGCAAAAGACATTATGACAAAGGATGTGATTACGGTTTCTCCTGATATGGAAATTATAAGCGCTGCCGGCCTTTTAATCGAACATCATATCAACGGGGTTCCGGTGGTTGAAAAAGATGGAAAGATCGTTGGAATCCTCTGTCAGAGCGATCTGATTGCCCAGCAAAAGACCCTTCCCATTCCCTCTTTGTTTACCTTTCTGGATGGTTATATACCATTCAATTCTTTAAAAAAAATGGAAAAAAATATCCAGAAAATCGCAGCACTCAGTGTTGCCGATGCGATGACGGCCAATCCGGTGACTGTGTCTCCGGAAACGGATATTGAACAAATCGCCACATTGATGGTTGATAAAAACTACCACTCCCTGCCGGTTGTTGACGATGGTATTCTGGTTGGCATTATCGGAAAAGAAGATGTATTACAGACATTGATCAGCAAAAAATAATCATCCTTTTCATTCCAATGAAATTGAGCTGGCTATGCATCCCAGGGAATAACCTTGTACGGTTTCAGTTTATTTTCATCCAGGCGGCCGATTGTAAGAACCAGCGGTTCTTTTTTTCGCCCGGCCAATTTTACCCAGTTCAGGATTTCTGAAACCAATGTTTCTTCTCCAACACCCCTCCGGATGGTGGATGCATCGATACTGTTATCCAGCCGCCCTGAATTCACATAAGTCCACTGATCCCCTTTGCTTGAAATGATACCGGTATGACCGCGTGACGGTGTGGAAAAAGAAAGAATCTGTCCCGGCTGGATCAGGGTTGAAATTTCTTTCATAATCTCATTTGCTTTATTCTTATAATCGGAAAAAATCTCAAAGGATTTTACAAAGTCGGTTTTTCCGGATGATTCAATCAGACCCTCTCCACAGAAATAGGTATTGATGGCTTCCCCTTTGGATACAGCCATATTGATCAAAGTTTCTTTTAACCCTCCATCTCCCCCGTACCGGTAACCCAGTTGACGCAGGCCCTGAACAAGGAGCTCATAACAATTGACCTGTTCATATTTCATTCCTAAACTCTGTTTGACAGCAGCAACCAGTTTTTCAGAAAATGAATCAGATTCCTTATGAATGCCATCCATTGAGTGAGTTACCGGATGGATAGCCGGATGAATGACCTCTGCTCGTTGAACTGTTGAATTGAGATCCGGATCGATCCCTGCTTTTTCAGTTTTTCTTTCCGTATCTCTGTTCCAGAACAGATTTCCATTGGTTTGGTCAATATAGATTTTCGTACCCTCTGTTATTTTCCTGAACGGTTTGTTTTGGTTTTGTTCTGAATGGATGATCTCCCAGCAGGTTTTCTGATAATCAGGATGATCGATCAACAGGTGGGAAACAGTGGGATGGCTCCTGGATATCTCCCCCAGCAAAATGGAACCGGTTTTCTGGTTACCGGCCGAAGTACCGATTCCAGGTGATGAACTGACTTCCATTTTATCATTCCGGATATCCCTTTTTTTGGTATCCAGAATAGCTGAAAAATCAGAATCCTCCGCCCTGTTTTCCTTCTGTCTGAAAACTTGTTTCCCGGTTGTTCCTGGAATCGAGTCAATGTTCATGGCTTTCCACCTTTTCCGGTCATAAAAACCTGATATACAGCAACATATATGCCATGAAAAAGGCTGCAAGCAGACCTGCTGTAAAAAAGCCGATAGCCGAGCTTGTGAAGCCCGGCTATTGGCTTTATCAAACAGGGAATACACCCTGAACAGTTGTTTACAAAACAACCGATCGTAAACAGTCAAATTATCGACTGTTTCCGTCAAATATTTGTATGGTGATGCTGAAACACACACCCCGGCAAAAAAGCTATTTGATCCATCACTCAGAGTGAAAGTATCTGACAAGGAGAAAACAGTGGAGAAGCATGGGTATGGGTATATGTTTATTAACCAAACGACATAAAACGTTTATCCTGCAAGTAACCACTATCTTGTTTTGGAATAAAACAGGAAAGTTTTATACGCTGTTGAGAGGTCAGTTCTTCAAATTGCAGCCCGCATCGTTTAAAGGAACTCTGTTCCAGAGATTCATTCAGATGCACCTGAATATCAGACACAATATTGACCGGAAGATTATCAATATAAAAATCATCATCGGCTAATAAAATATCAACCGCAATTTTTTTGGTAAACTCTTTCCCGCTGATATAGTAAAAAGAGATCCCGCCCATGCTCATATCGACGATCTGTCCAAGCTTGAAACATGGATTTTTAACAATTGCAAAGGTATCTGATGGGACTTTAAATCGTTTATATTGTCTGCGTTCGTGGAGTTGTTTCTTTTTCCTTTTCATGCTGATGCTCCTTTACTGGTTGATATGAAAAAAATAAAAGACACACGCAAGCTAATTTTAATGGCTCTTACAATTGAACTGCAATGAAGTTTTCTGATGAGTTTTTCTAATGAAGTGCGGTGATTTAAAGTAGAAGACATACTATTCTATTTCAAAAAAAAATTCAAGCGAAAAATATGCCCGCAATACTTCTTTTCTGATAGGTCTTGCGCAAAAAACCTCCCTGCCCCTCATGATAGACAAGATACATATGACAAACTTAATCCACAGGCAGAAATACTCGAAAAACCGTACCGGTTTCCTTGCTGCTTTCCAGTTCAATAGATCCATTTAACGCATCTACGATACTCTGCACAATGGCAAGCCCCATACCATACCCGGAACCGGTTCGGTTTGTGGTGAAATAGGGATCAAAAATACGATGCCGGATATCCTCGTCAATTCCTTTCCCTGTATCCGAAACCGTCAAACAAAAATAGGAACCGGGATTCAACGAGCGTTGTTTTTTTTCCGCCCCGATCATAATCGTCTCAAGAGCAACGGATAGCACCCCGCCTTTTTCAAGCATGGCATTGCAGGCATTGGTACAGAGGTTAATAACAATCTGTTGAATCTGCTTAGGATTTGCCTTGACATTCTCTGCATCCACCATGATATTGTTCTGCATTGTAATCTGTTTTGGCAAAGATTTCTGGAATCGCTTCAGAATATCCTTTACAAATCCTCCGATTTGAAAGGTTTTCCGCTCCAGCTCCTTCTGCCTGCTGAAAATCTGCAAATCGTTAACAAGATCCTTTGCTCTTTCAGCAGCTTCCATCGCATGTTTTAAATTTTTTTTAATCGGAGAATCCTTTGGGCTGTCAAGCAGTGCCATCTCAACATATCCCATGATTGCCGTCAGAATTTCATTAAAATCCTGTGCAATTCCCGATGTCAGGGTGTCTAATGCGGCTGCCTTCCGTTCAACAGATATTATTTTTGACTGTTTTTTTTTCAATTTACCCCCTATTGACTTTTTCTTCACTGGCTTTACGGATATATGAGTTTGAGACAATCTATATCCTAATCATATTCACTATTCAAGCAGTTAGTATTAAATTATAAAAGTGAATCATGGGGTCCATTTTCATGCAGAGATCACTCTCCAGTAAAAACCGGAATTCTTTTATGCAGCATGGCGTTCACCGCTTCCATATGATCTTTTGTGTGATGGCACAATGCCTGTAAGGATGCGGATTGTTCCAGCAAATGAGGAAGTGTCAGATATTGCCCCATATACAAAAGCCGTTTTGCCATTCTCAAGGCTTCAGGGGGCTTGGATGCAATCTTCTGAGCCAGACCCATCGCGGTTTCCATGAGCAATTCATGTTCAACACAATAATTTACAAGACCCAGATCAAAAGCATCCTCTCCTTTGATCAATTCACCCGTAAAGGTCATCTCACAGGCTTTTGCCATTCCAACCGCCCTTGGCAGAAAATAAGCCCCTCCGTCACCAGGAATCAGTCCAAGATTCAGAAAAGTCTCTCCAAACAGCGCTTTTTGGGATGCAACCCGCAT
Organism: Desulfocicer vacuolatum DSM 3385; assembly: GCA_945870015.1. Taxonomy (GTDB): domain Bacteria; phylum Desulfobacterota; class Desulfobacteria; order Desulfobacterales; family SURF-7; genus QZKS01. The sequence goes on along the minus strand of CAMBQS010000032.1, from coordinate 315 downwards.
ATCACACATCAGAGCCAGATCACATCCGGCCCCAATGGCTGCCCCGTTTACGGCTGCGATTGTGGGAACCTCAATGTTATGAACAGCAAGGGGAATTCTCTGAACATTTTTTCTGTATTTTTCCATCAGTTTTGCAGGAGATCCCTGAAACATGCTCTCTCTTGCCGCCATATCCTTTATGTTCCCGCCGGCAGAAAATGCCGGGTCCATTCCGGTGATGATTAACACCTTGACATCAAGATCATGATTGATCAGGTTACAAACCATCTCCATCTCTTCGATCATTTCTGCACTTGTAATCACATTCCGTATTTC
>CAMBQS010000031.1 GCA_945870015.1 Desulfocicer vacuolatum DSM 3385 | reverse complement strand
CGTCAACAACCACATTACAGCCCTCTAAATAATGAATCGGAAGATCGGCCAGCCCCATGACGGCGGGAATTCCGAGTGCGCGGGCCATGATCGCAATGTGAGACAAAGCCGACCCACTTCTGCAAATGATGCCGGCCAGCAAGTCCCTCGGTACACTTGAAATTTCAGCCAGGCTGAGTTCCGCACCCGCCAGAATGCACTGTTTGGGATACCCTCCGGTGGCAGGAGATTCTCTCTGCAAATGACTCAAAATATGCCTGCCGACATTGCGGATATCTTCCGCTTTTGCGGCGATATAAGGATCTTCAATTCGCTCAAAAACCTGCACCAACTCCAGAATAGTGTCACTCAGCGCATCCCGTGCCCGTTGTCCGGCTCGAATCCGTGCAATTGTCTCTGAATTCAGCTTACCGGAATTGAGCATCAATATATAAACATCGAACAGGGCAAGAACCTCGTTGGGAAGGTGGGTGCGCATGCGTTCCCGGCTTGATTGTAATTCCTGTTTCGCCATGGTAACAGCCGCCCGGAAAACTGCTTCTTCAGCGTCCGTGTCAATCACCTTATGATCCGGTATCGAATGCAGCTTTGCTGGTTCAGCCGGCGTAATGATGCCGATGGCGATTCCAGGAGAGCATGAAATTCCCCGGATAACCATCCTTCCGTGCGACGGCCCGTTCAGTTGTCTGCTCCCATCCCATTTCACCAGCAGGTGATTGACAGCTCCGCCAAGATGAGTCGCAAGGGTTATTAAAAAGGCTGTTTCGTCATCGTCGAATCTACGTCGTTCGAACTTCTGCACCACCAATACACCCAATACCCGGGAGTAATGAATAATGGGAGCTCCGAGAAAGCCGTGTAAGGTTTCCTCCCCGGTTTCCAGGTTATGGTGAAAACCTGGATGATCGGCGGCGTTCGAGAGATTGACAACCTCTTCGTGTCCGGCAATCCAGCCTACCAGCCCCTCCTGATACTCTATCCGTAATTCTCTTGTTGCGTCGGGATTCAATAACCCATCCACCGCTTTTAAAAGATAATGCCCTGTTTCCGCATCTCTGAGATAAAATGCGCATACATTCCCGGATATGGACATATTAATCTTTTGAACAATCATCGCCAATGCCTCTTTCAAACAGGATGCGGCGCTGACCTCCTGTATAATTCTCCGGGCATGAATCAGCATAATGGAATTTTTTTCTTTCTTTTTTGTTTATACATTAATTTGAAATTGATTCGATTTGTCAGGGAATTTATGATCGGGGTAGTTTTGATAATGTACTGCTGCTCAGTCAAATCCTCAATTGCCGGGAGGATCTGTTGGATCTGGCAACCAACTTGGATCCACCCGGCGTTCGAGGCATTATCTTACAGCCGATGTAAATCGTACGGATCACAAGATTACACCACTCTGTAATGATCCCGGTTTCTATTGCATCAACGCGAGGCCATTTGGCCTTCGTTCAGAATAATAATGTCAACCCGTCTGTTCTGCCTTCGTCCGGTCTCGGTATCATTGCCGGCCACCGGAGAATCTTCTCCAAACCCTCTGGTTGTGATACGAGCCCTGTTGATCTCCTGGGCAACCAGTTGATTGCTTACGGCATCAGCTCGATTCAGGGAAAGGCCCCGGTTCATTACATTCGACCCTGTGCTGTCGGTGTGGCCCTCAATGAGCACGTTGCGATTAGAATATTTCTTTAAAAAGAAAGCCAACTTGCTGATTTCGTTATCCGCCTTGGAAGAGAGGGTCGCTCTGCCGGATGCAAACAACACATCGCCCAGGGTCAGAACAATACCTCGCTCCGATATTTTACCCTTCATATCGGCGATCTCTTGCTGAAGCACATCATTTTCGGCTATAGCCGCGTCAGCATTTATTGTTTGTGACAAGGCCTCTGCATTGGCGGCCAAAGCATCCTTCTTGGCTGATAGTTCACGCTCACGCCCCTCAGCCATTAACCCTGCGCTTTTCATGCTGATAGACTGTTTGGCATTCTCCGACATTTTCTCCTCTGCTGTGGCAACAGCAATCTGGGTTTTCTTTTCCGCCAGATAAGCCAGGTGATCCATCTCGTCAAATTCTTCGGCTTTGGAAGCCACCTCGACAGCCTTGCCGGCCTCCATCAAGGGGATCTGTGCGTTTTGTTTCACATCCGGATTAGCCTTCGCGTATGTATACGCTTCTCTGGCGCTTTCCAAATGGGATTTTGCCATCAACTCCTGTTTGGAAGGGCCGCATCCTGTTGCAATCAGTGTAAACATAATAAAGAATCCTACCCCTGCAATAATCATATTGCGCTTTCTGTTAGTCATTTTACGTTCCTCCTGAAAAAGTGGTTATTTGGATATGGGGTCGGCATTTTGGCCCATATTCAGCATGTCTTGAAGCATCTGATCCGCTTCCTTCTTTGATTTCTCGGCCTTGGACTTGATACGGGCATAGTCCGCGTCGACCGTCGCCTGTTCTGCCAGACGAGTTGCGGCCAGATACTCACCGTCAACAATCGCCGCTTTAGCCAGCAGCAGTTTGTCTTCAGCTTTCTTGAATTCCGCAAATTTTTCTGCGCCCGCATTACTTTCTTTGGCTACGCTGATGGCCTTTTTACTCTCCGACACTTTGATGTTTGCAGTGGAAAGGTTGCCGCTTGTGGCACAACCGATCGTCAGCAGCATGGCACCCCCCACTCCCACCAACAATAAAATTAATAACAACTGCCTTTTGGACTTTTTACTTTGCATTGGTTTTCTCCTTTCTGCAATTGATCGTACATTAATTTTGCCTTTTGCTTGATGCATCTTTCCTTCTACGTTATCTCTTGTACTTGATTTCATGGTATTGCTCCTTTGGTTTGGTTGTGGTGATAATCTGAACAGCCCAAAATGTACCGGCGGTCAGCCGATTTGGGGATTCCTATACGGTCATGTTGTTGATTACCCTCTTTACGCCATGGACATCGTTTGCTATTTTGGTGGTCAGATCCTTTATCGTTTCATTCCCGGCTTTCCCCCCCAGATTAACTATGCCATCCTTTGTCTCAACCGTTGTTTTAAGGGCGCTGGTCGAGCGATGATACAGCAACGTTGTTTTGACCATGGCTGTGATGGACGCGTCATCAATCGATTCAACTACATCATCCATTTTTTCCCCTATCTTTTCTCCGGTCGGCTTGATCACGGCAGATAGCACTGTCATTTCATTTTTAACTTTTTTGACGCCGTCCACATCCTTGACATATTCGGTCGTCAAATCCTTCTGAGCCTGACTGGCCGCTTCTCCTTTCAACGTGACTGTTCCGTTTTCCGCAAGAACCTCCGTTCCAGTGGCACTCACGTTCCGATGGAACAAAAGTGTGGATTTCACTTTGGTAATGAGCCACGGATCTGAGTTCTCAGAAGCAGCTTTTCCTTTGAGTTCCAGTTGATTGTTAACACTTTTCACGCCGGGCAGATTCAACAGGGTTTCCTTGGCCAGTGATTTATGATTTTCTTCGTTAACCGTCCCCGTCAGGGTGACGGCACCTTCTTTAGAATCGATTGTAATGGCATCGTCCTTGAGGTAGGTCTTGAACACATGCGACTCCAAGGCGGATGATTCGATGCGGTCATCCATATCAGATGCGTACACCGGGGCGTTCATGATAAACAAAACCGCCACGGCCACTATCCATACTGATTGATACATTGTTTTTTTCATGGTGCTTTTTCTCCTATATTTTGTTGTTGTTATGAAGCGATCTTCACGATCTGCATCTGTACATATCAATTAATATGCCAGGTTAAATAATCCGGTGTTTTTCTTTAAAAGGTAATGTAATATAAGTAGTTGTAAGAAATAGGCTGGAAGACGGGGGAGCGGTTTGGACTTGAATCGGACTTTTCACTATCCCGATTTGGGATCCCTCGATGGAAGTAACTCTTTAGATTCAGACACTTTAAAAGTGAACCACCTTTTGGCATAGGATAGATTGGAACATTGAATAAAAATCAGATCCGCATCATTCTACACCATAAGATTTCAATTTTCTTCTCAGGGTGTTGATACCGATTCCGAGAAGTGCGGCTGCTTGTGACTTGTTTTGATCCAGTTTATTATACACCTTGAGAATATTTTCCTTTTCCATGTCTTTCAATGCTACAAAAGAATCGGAGCCGGGTTTGAGCTGAACTGCCGACAGACATTTTCTTTTCCGGAATTGAGCAGGGAGCGCTTCGATGCTGATGGGTTTACCTTGAGAAAGATTCACTGCGGACTGAATGATATAACGCAGCTCCCGGATGTTTCCGGGATAATCATAATTCATAAGTAAAGCCAGGGCGCTTTCTTCCATACCGTTTTTCCCGGCATCTCCACCGAATTCTTCCAGGAATTTCTGTATCAGCAAGGGTATATCCTCGCTTCTTTCCTTTAACGGCGGCAGATGAATCCAGCCTCCCCTGAGGCGATAGTATAGATCCTGACGGAAGGTTTTTCTGGCCACCATCATTTCCAGATCCGAATTGGTGGCCGCGATAAAACGGACATCGGCTTTCTGCGGAATACTTGTCCCCAGTTTCATATATTCGCCATCCTGCAACGTCCGCAGCAGCTTCCCCTGGAGCTCAACAGAAAGTGAACCGATTTCATCCAGAAAAAGGGTCCCCCGATTGCTTTGTTCCAGATATCCCATCCGGTTTTTATCCGCACCTGTAAACGCACCCTTGGTGTGTCCATAGAACTCGGCGTCAAACATACTTCCGGCCAGGGAAGCCATGTTGATGGGAGTAAAGGAAAACTTCGCCCTGGGGCTGGCCGCATGAATGGCCTGGGCCAGGAGTTCCTTGCCCGTACCACTTTCCCCGGTGATCAGGATCGGCGCATTGCTTTGGGCATGAAGTTCGGCCTCTTTCAAAATTTTTAAAACTTTTGGTGAGTTCGTAATCATCGGTTTGAAGGCCTCGGGGTTTTTCAATCCAGGCAATCTCTTTGTTTTTCCAAGCTCCAGGAGATCGACCAGTCTTTTTCTTTCAAGCGCCCGATCCATGGAGGAAACCAGATCCTCTCTGGAAAACGGTTTCACCAGATAATCATACGCGCCCTTCTTCAGACAATTGACCGCGACCTTGGCCTCATCGACCGCCGTAACCATGATACATTCAGTATTCGGACTGATGCTCTTCAGCATTTCAAGCAGCTTTACCCCGCTCAAACCCGGCATGGTTATATCGATTAAGGCGATATCAAAGATCGCTCCTTTCTCGAAAATCGCGACTGCATTATGCGGATTTTGCTCCAGCGTAATATTTTTATAACCATACGTTATCAAACCTCTTTTAACGCTTTCCAGGAAATCCAATTCATCATCTATAACAATTATGCTGTTATCCATTTCAAATCCCTTCCTGATCTCTGTGCTCGCTCCTCCGTTCCATATCGGGCAGGATCACTCGAAACGTGCTGTATTTTCCGACTTCGGTCTCGACTTCAATCCGGCCCCCTAACCCTGTAACCAGATCATGGCATACATATAACCCCAGACCGGTTCCAGCATTCGGTGCTTTGGTGGAAAAGAACGGATCAAAAATATGACCGATGTTTTCTGCATCGATACCACAGCCATTATCGGTGACTTCAATAATCGTATGATCGAGCCATGTTTCACCCGTCATCGCACTCACCTTTATCGAGGAGTCCACTTTATCCGAGGCTTGAGCTGCATTTATCAGGAGGTTGATCAGGATATGCTCCAGTGAGTTCGGCTCGGTGTAGATCTGTGGAAATTCTTCCGGAATATCATCTATATAAAATTGGCCCGTCTTTTTCAGCTTGTTCCGGCAAATGTCAAAAGCCTTTTTCGAAAGAGCCTTTAAATCCACCCAGGTTTCCTTGCCCTTATATTTCGTCCAGGAGAACTCCTGCAGGTTGGAAACAAACATGTTGATTCGTTCCGAACCATGCTCTAAATTGCCGATCAGTCTGAAAACGTCCTCGCGGAATTCCGGGTAAGGCATATTACATAGTTCAAACTCAGAATTATTCCCGCTGCAATTGTCGATCATGCCGATCAGTTTCTCGATATATTCTCTTAAAATCGGAATATTGAAGGCAATAAATGCATTGGGGTTATTGATTTCATGGGCGATGCTGGAAACCAGAACGCCGAGGGCCGCCATTTTTTCATTTTGAATGATTTGCTTATCCAGTAACTTTCTCTCCGTAATATCACTGATGCGGTAAATGATATTTTCGGTTGCGCCTTCCTGGTTCCTTGTAATATATATAAAAACCCTTTCAGATCGGTGAGGGTCTTTAAAGCCTTGCCGTTCGAATTCCATGTTCCCGGACTTGGACAGCATCAGGGGGATCCGGCATCCCCCGCAAAAATCCGCTTTGCCCTTAAAAGCATTGTGACAAATCTCGCCGACAACTTTCCGGAAATCCGTCACTCCAAAATATTCAACCGCGCTTCTGTTCATTACCCGGATTCTCATATCGCTATCCAGCAGTACAAGCGGCTCTGCGATCCCGTCAAATACTTTCTGAAGCAGACTTTTGCTTTCACGCAAATGCTTTTCGGCTTGTTGACGTTCTTCGATCTCCATCACCAATTGTTGATTAGACCGGGTCAATTCACGGGTACGCTCTTTCACGCGATCTTCCATCTCATGATAGGCCGTTTGCAGATCTTTGTCTTTTTGTTTTAAAGCCGCAAGCATATAATCATTTCTCAGTGATATAGCAGCCAATTCCGTAAAGGCTGTGACCAGGCGGATGTCATTTTTGGTAAACCCGCCTGCCTTATTGATAAACCCGAAAATACCGGCCGGCTGTCTTTGGATCATCACAGGTGCCAGCAGTATGCTCTCCAGGCGGACATGTCCAGCAGGCAGATCCTCCTCCATCCAGGGACCGAAAGAAATATTATTGTTATAGACCACCCTGCTAAGACGATAAGCCTTTTCCCGCAACGCTCTTATCGGCGGCATGAGCAAAACAGTATCGATGCTGCAGGATATATCTCCGACTTCGAAAAATAGAATTTTATTATTTTCTCCTTCACCTGAAAACAACTCCACATATCCGGCCATAGCGCCGATAAGGCTTTGGCAGATGTCAAAAATTTTGCGGGAAGATTTGGTAAAACTTCGATAATGAAGCGCGATTTTGGCACTCTTCAACAGGGCGGCAACTTCCTTAGCCCGCATTTGAGCTTGATCGGTCGCTTTCTGGATCGTTTCCTCCTGATTTTTTCGTTCGGTGATGTCGCTCACCGCAATCCGGATTTGCCTGAAATCGGTTTCACTCTCTTGAATAACCAGACACCCCAGCCGCACATAAAATTGCGCTCCGCCGCTTTTTACCAGACGCAATTCAAAGGACAGGGGTGTTTCGCTTTCCAGGAAAATTTGCCGATAGCGATAATAAATATCCTGGTCAGCTTTACAAACAATCCGGGTAAACGCTTTTCCAATCAGACTTCCTCGTTCAATTCCCACCATAGCAGCAGCGGTGAGATTGACCTGCTTGATGATTCCTTTTTCATCCACATTGAAATAGCCAAACGGCGAAAAGTCAAACAGATGAGAATACCGGTTGCGCGATTTTTCAAGCTCCCCCTGAATACGGCGCAGCTCTTCGTTCTGCATCTTCAACTCGATCTGATGGACCCGTAGCTCGTGTATCACGTCTGCCGATTCTTCAGGGGAAATTCCGGAAGAACCCCGGTCTCCTGCTACCGTTCCGGCAAATATTTTTTCAGCGCGCCGGCGTATCTCGGCATCCGTCGGTGTTTTATGATTCTTTTTCATCTGCTCCTCGGCTGCTTTCTTCGGTCAACCAGGCAATATCCCTTATGATCCAGCCGCTTCTTGGAAACATCCACGGCGATGCTCTCCGGATAAACACACTTGCGGGCAACCTCGATGGCTGTTGCATCGATGTCCGTAGCAAAGGTCTGAGCATCAAAGTGCTTCCGTATCCCTTGGCTATCGTCAAACCCTATAACATGCCTGAAAACCCAAAGCAAAATAATATTCCCCGTTACCGGTTTGGTTATGACATCCGTCGCCTGCTTACTTTTTTTCAATTACCGCCAGCAAATGATCCAAAATATTATTTTGTGTTTCAGTGAGCTTAGTCAATTTCAACCCGCGCCTCCTTTTTTCCTTACCGCTGAAACTCTGGCCCTCTGAAAGGATGCAGACATCGTAAATTATTTTGCATGATATGTTCATTAAGCCACCTTGATCAGAACTACTTCCGACAATATCAATCGTCGCCGATTCAAATTTTTCACCGGAAATGGGCGTATATTGAAATGACAACCCGCCTTTGCTGATATCCCTGATATTCCAACCAAACGTGGAGTTATGAATGAAAACGCGCAGCGTCCCCGGTATGGGTGTGTATCGGTTAAACTGTTTTCGTTCAAGTATCATCTTATCTCCAATTGTGTTACCTCCATCATGATCGTATTATCCCGATCTTATTTTTTTAAAAAAAGTTTCTTTTATGGTAAAAGTGTACCTATCAAATAATATGCCAGGCAGAAATATTATATGGAATTCACCAAACAATCTTTTTCATTCCGGTCTGCTTTCATGTTCGCATTCTTTTATGGTCAGACAAAATGGCAGCTACTGGGGCCTGCACCCTGCGAACCTTATCATCTTGATAACAGAACAGCATACTTTACGATAAAAAAACAGTAACGGAACAAATGATCCCGCCGAATCAACGAACTGTTCAAAATCAGATATCAAGCCAAGGTTCAGGATCTCCCAATAAGAACTATGCTAAAATGGAACAGGCTGTTTTAAGTGGTTGAATTAAAGCATGTTAACCATTCAGCGTATTCCAAAAAAGGATATCTTACGGTTGATTCAATTCGTCTCCAGAGGCCCTGTTTCCACGCCATGCATATATAACTGCTTAATTTAAAGCTTCCATAATCGTAGTGCTGACGGGGGTTATTCAAGGACGAAGGGTATTGACACCCCCATGCCCTTCGCATATAATTGAATCTTACAAATTCATTGAAAAATAGTGTACACTCAAAAAAACTTGCAAAAAAGTATCCCCCTGTAGGGAATGAAAAAATCGATGATATTTCAAAGACAGCTTATCACATTGACCCTTTTCCTATGCAGCATTTTCATTTTTTCCTGTGCGCAACGGCAGGCAATTCCATCCCCTCCCACGCTGGCTCCTCCCGGCGAAAAACTGTTTCAGCGAGCTGAAATGAAATTTCAATCAAAGGAATATAGGGCTGCGATTCAGTTATATCAGGATTATATCCGTATTTTTCCGGAGAGTCCGCTCGTACCTTCCATTTATATGAAAATCGGCACAATTTATCTTGTACAGAACCAATATGCAGAAGCTCGAAAAAACTATCATAAAATGATTGAGGCCGTTCCGGAAACTCAATTCATAACCGATGCCATGCTCGGCATCCTGACAACCTATTATCATGAAGGCGATTATAAAGAGGTGCTGAGTCAAGCGGAAAATCTGAATGATCAATCGATACCGAGGGCGATCTATTTAAGAAAATATGCTCTGCTGGGTGACTCATATTATGCAACCGGACGGAGCTTCAAATCAGTTGAATCCTACATCAAAGTTTATATGGCCACTGAAAATGAGGAGGGGAAAAAAGAAATTCTTGCCAAACTGGAAGAATCCGCATCGAATTTAACGGCTGAAGAAATTCAAAATCTTTCTCCTTTGACGGAAGACCTTTATCTGAAAGGCTATATTGAATACCTGCTGGGAGTAAAGTATGCGCAAAATAATCAATATGAAGATGCGGTCAGACAACTGACCCATTTTATGAGTACCTACCCTGAGCATAAATATGTTGAAGATGCCAATCGGCTTATGGGAACCCTGTCCCAAAAGCCTGATGAACACGAACAACCGGCCGTGGGATGCCTGCTGCCTTTGAGCGGGCGATATGAAACCTTTGGCGCAAAAGCGCTGAAGGGAATCGAGCTTGCACTCATGCAATACAGCAGCGTAAATCCAGAGGTCGATATCCGGCTGATCATCCGGGATACGGAAGGAAGTCCGGATACAACCGAAGCAATTGTGAACGAGCTTGCAGACCGGAATGTTACGGCCTTGATCGGCCCGATTATCAATGCAACCGAAGCAGCCAAACAAGCCCAGTCCCTTCAAATACCAATCATTACCATGACACAAAAAGAGGGTGTTGCAGATATCGGAGATTATGTTTTCCGGAACTTTCTCACTCCGGAAATGCAGATGAAAACCATGGCGACATATGCAATAGAGCATCTGGGGCTCAAAAAATTTGCAATCCTGTACCCGAACGAGAAATATGGAACAACCTTCATGAACCTCTTTTGGGATCATGTGATCGCTCATGGAGGGGAAATCAGTGGTGTTGAACCGTATGCGCCGGATCAGACTGATTTCGCCTTACCCATTAAAAAACTGACAGGCCGGTATCACAATGCTTCTGATGAAAAAACCAATAAACCGGTTGTGGATTTTGATGCCATCTTCATACCGGACGGCCCTGAAAAATCCGGTCTGATTCTCCCCCAGCTTGCCTATTACGATGTAACAAATGTCTACCTTCTGGGTACCAACCTGTGGCATTCCGACAAACTGATTCAAATGGCACAGCAACATGCCAAAGGGGCTATCATGCCGGAAATCTTTTTTGCAGAGAGTACCAATGAAACGGTTGTCCAATTTGTTCATAACTTTACAGAAACCTACGGTGAACAGCCTGGATTTATCGAAGCAATCGCTTATGATACCGCACTGATGGTGTTTCAAACTCTTGGCAGCCAGAACTTGCAATCCCGTGACTCCATAAAAGATAAACTTCTCAATATGACTGATTTCCAGGGCGTTACAGGCAAAACCTCTTTCAACCCAAATGGGGAGGCAAACAAGGAATTATTTATCCTGCAAATCAACGGAGACAAATTTTCAGAGCTTGAACATGAATAACCCTGTTCCCGGTGCCCGTAAGATGAATTTTCCCTATTCCATCTATCGCTGTCTGACAACCGGACTTTACTACTCATTTTCTCCGGCATACCGGCTTTTTCAAAAAGTGAGAAAAGAATCCCATCCGGATATGGATCAGCGGCTTGGGGACTACAGCAAGCTGTTACTTCAAAAAAAGCCTCGTCAGCCGGTCATATGGATTCACGCTGCATCAGTAGGGGAGGTGCATGCAGCAACCGGGATTATTGAAAAACTTCTTGCAATCATACCGGACTGCACAATTATTTTTTCTACCACCACAAAACATGGACAATCCTCTGCCATTCAACTTCTCGGCAAACAGGTTCATTGTGTTTATGCACCGCTTGATTTTATTGCTTCCGTAAGAAAAGCGCTCCGCTTTTTTACGCCCGTTATCCTGGTATGCATTGAAACGGAAATCTGGCCGAACTGGCTGTATGAAGCACACAGGATGGGGATTAAAACCGCGATTATCAATGGAAGGATATCGGCCAGATCAATTAAAAATTATATCAAACTCAAATCCTTATTTAAAAATATTCTGCAACATGTCGAAGCCTTCAGCATGATTCAAAAAGAGGATGCGGAAAGAATCAAGCTGCTTGGCGCACCTTCAGAACGGATTCAAATCAATGGCAATTCCAAATATGATCAACTTGCCCAGCCGACCATAGCTGATTTTCATAAAAAAAAAATGGGCTCCATTTTCAAACTGAGTGCCCAGGACAAAATTTTTGTTGCGGGAAGTACAAGGAAAAATGAAGAAGAGATCATACTGGATGCGTATGAGGGTGTCTGTCAATTTTTCCCGGATACAAAATTGATCCTCGCACCTCGCCATATTGAACGCACACCAAACATTGAAAAACTGATGCACCGCAGAGGAATGGATTATCAACTCCGAACGACGATTGCCGCTGATCAAATGCTTCCCCGGATTCTGATTCTGGATACGATCGGAGAGCTTCAATCCGCCTACTGCATAGCTTCGGTTGCTTTCTGCGGCGGAAGCCTGGTGCCCCTGGGCGGACACAACATATTGGAGGCTGCGGCTGTAGGCACTCCTGTTTTTTATGGCCCTTATATGGATGACTTCTCAGATGCCAGAGAGCTTCTGGAAACTCAGGGAGGCGGCGGGGTGGTCGGAAACGCAAAAGAATTGACTGAAAAAATTCTGGATCTTTTTCAAAATCCTGAAAAAGCTGCTGACATGGGAAAAAGAGCAATCCATGCGGTATCTTCCAATCAAGGTGCTTCTGAAAGGCATGCCTTGGTTATTAAAAACATTCTGAACAAACAATCCGCATGAATCGCCCGGATGTAAAACTTCAAGTCCTCATTTTTTTCATTCATTTTTAAGAGAGCCCTGCCCGGTTGATTCAAGAACAGTATGCCACAACTTCCCATCCGGACTGACCTGCTTTCGCCTTCCAGCGGATGTATCGATTGGGACATGGACAAAATGGTTATTCCAATGACCGACAATGAGCTTTGTTTTGCCTGCCATACCGGCATGAACAGCATCCCTTCCCAGAAAACCGCAGAACACGCTGTCATTTGCATTGGCGGGAAGACTTCGGATCATATAACTGGGATCAATATATTTCAGCGAAATATCAATATTCCTGACTTTAAAATAGTCATTGATTTTGTCTTTCAGATAAAGCCCGATATCTTTCAAGCGAATGTTGCCGGAGGCATCTTTTTCATCTTTATCTCCCTCGAAAAATTTCTGACCGGCTCCTTCTGCGACAACGATTACAGCATGATTCCTCTCTTTCAGCCGCTTTTCCAGTCTGGCAAGTAGTCCCTTGGGCCCATCTAAGTCAAAATCCACCTCCGGGATCAATACAAAATTAACCTCCTGCTGAGCCAGTACTGCCGTTGTTGCAATAAAACCGGAATGCCTCCCCATTAATTTGATCAGCCCGATTCCATTGGGATAACTTTCTGCTTCATTATGTGCACCCTTGATCGACTGGGTTGCGACATCGACCGCCGTATCAAAACCAAAAGAACGGGCAACCATATAAATATCATTATCAATTGTTTTGGGAATCCCCACCACACTGATTTTCAAATTTCGCTCCATGATGGTTTCCGCGATCTTTTTCGCCGCCATCAATGTGCCGTCTCCTCCGATCATAAAAAGGATTCCGATATTCATCCTTTCCAGACAGTCAACAACCTCATGGATATCCTGCTCCCCCCTGGAGGAACCCAGAATCGATCCTCCGGTATCCAGAATATTTTCAACCATAGCTGGTGACAGGGTTGCCACATCATGACCGTATCTTGGAATAAACCCCTGCAAGCCGTATCGAATACCATAAATATTTCGAGCCCCATATCGATAGTAAAGCTCCAGAACAATTGCCCGTATAATATCATTCAGCCCAGGGCAAAGGCCGCCACAAGTAACGAGTGCACATCTTACCTTGCTGGGATCAAAATATATTTTGCTCCTTGGGCCTGCGGTTTCAAATGAAGGTATTTCCTTTCCAGCCTTCAATATTTTACTAATATTATCTGCATTTACATCAATTAAAACACGATCATCGTCCTGAATAAAATAACCATCTGCGAATCTTTCTTCATTATTAACAGGAGATGGTATTCTGGGTTCACCAATACTCAGTATTTTGGTATCAATTGATTGAAAGTCCATAGTTTCCTCTTTTATTTTATTGGATTTTAAAAAGACAAGCGTAATATATACATCAGAAAATCAGCCATATCTACGGAAGGATGATCTCACGATTTATGTATTCTTGTTAAATTGACGGCAGGACGGTTTCAAATCCCATCAACCGTACCAGATTAGCCGGATTAGCCTGATTGGATTGTACACTTATATCATCTTAAAAGTCAATACGATAAGCAAAACAGCTTCCTTTTTTTACGATTTTCTTTTTTCAGAAATAATCTCAAGCGAATTTGCATGCAAATAAAAAAAATGATTACCAGCCGTACCTGCCCTCTTTCTTATCTCATACCGGAGTACCGTTGAATTTAAACGCTCCTTTGCCCAGAATATCATGCAAATGAAGAATCCCCGCCACCTTTCCGGCAGCATCTGTAACCGGTAATACGGTAATCTGGTAGTGCTCCATCAAATTCAATGCATCATACACCGGCGCGCTCCGGTTTATGGTCAGTGGATTTTTGGTCATCAATTCATCCACCATACAACTTCTGAATGATTCATTTTCCAATACGATTCTACGGATATCCCCGTCTGTAAGAATCCCGACCAGGGATAAATCATGATCCAGAATCAAGGCCACTCCCAGCTCAAAATGATTCATGGTTTTCAGGGTATCTGTAATACTTGTTCCTGTTGAAACTGTCGGCAGATCCTTTCCATTCAACATGATATCCGATACCTGCAGCGACAGTCTCTGCCCAAGGACTCCCCCCGGATGTATCTTCTTGAAATCAGTCGACTTGAACTGTTTCTTATGAATCAACACAACAGCCAGTGCATCCCCCATTGCAAGAGAAGCCGTTGTACTCGCTGTTGGCGCAAGTCCGAGCGGACAGGCTTCCCGTTTAACCCCGACATCGATGACAATATCACTCATTTTGGCCAGCAAGGAAGTTTTCCCGCCGGTAAATGAAATAATCTTACAGCCAATCTGTCGAATGACAGGAACCAGCAGATTCAATTCTTCTGTTTCGCCGCTGTTGGATAATGCCAGAAAGATGTCATCTTTATTAACAATACCAAGATCGCCATGCATGGCCTCAACCGGATGAAGAAATATAGCCCGTGTTCCGGTGCTGTTCAGTGTCGCGACAATCTTCTGCCCGACAATCCCGGACTTTCCAATCCCGCTTATAATCAGCTTCCCTGTTGAATTACAAATAAGTTCAACCATTTCAGCAAACCGATTGTCCAAACGATCAATGAGGTCAAGCACTCCCTCTGCTTCAATTTTCAAAACTTCTTTTGCTTGTTCGATAATCATTGATTATTCATTACCTTATTAAATACCGGTTCCATCCTTCTATTCAAATCAACTTCTCCGTAATGAGAACATCAGCCTGCCAACTATTATGAGGAAAATCAAGCTATCTTTTTTTCTGTCCTGAAAAAGAGATGATAAAAAATGCTGTTTTATCCTTCCGGACAATTTGATTCTGAAAAATGAGGGTTGACAAGTTTTGTTACCTGGATTATTTTATGTACCTTCTTAATATTCTTTTTATTAATTTTTTATAAAAAAAACAAGGGTTGGAAACAATGGGAAATATCGTTGAAAAATGCAAAGGCTGCGGGAAAATAGATAATAATGATAACTGTTTGGTCTACCCGAACCCGGCCGTTCAAATGAGATGGGTGGATGGTGACTCGAAAATCGGGTGTGCATTCAATCGCAGTACGCATATAGTGGAAAAAGCTCCTCAGCAAAAAGTCCGTGTAGGACAGCAGAAACAGAAGAAAAAATAAGCCTCCGGTTTTACAGATCTGAATGTTGCTCTGAAATTCAGGCAACATTCAGATTTTTTTTGTTTTTTTTGCAACCTCCATCTGGGTATGGGAAAAATCAGATTCAATTGATGAGACCTATAAAATCTCGATAGCACACGCCATGGAAACCCCGCCGCCGCCACATAAGGTGGCCAAACCAAGTGATTTTCCTCTTTTTTTCAATGCATAGATCAAGGTAGTCATGACCCGGGCGCCTGTTGATCCAACCGGATGCCCCAGACCAATACCGGAACCGTTGACATTGGTGATTTCCCGTTTCAGACCCAGCTCTTTTTCACATCCAATATACTGAGCGGCAAACGCTTCGTTGACTTCAACCAATTGGAAGTCCGCAATTGTCAGTCCGCTGCGTTTCATAAGCTGCTTCACGGCAGGCACGGGTGAAACGCCCATGACCGACGGATGACATCCGCCCATACCGGTTGCCACAATCTTTGCAAGCGGCTTCAGTCCCAGTTCTTTGGCTTTATCCGCAGACATCAGAATCATCCCGGTGGAGCCGTCATTCAATCCGCTCGAGTTCCCGGCTGTGACCTTACCGGTCTTGGGAATAAACGCCGGAGGAAGGGATTGAAGATTTTCAAGGGTCAGTCCGGGCCGGAAGTGCTCATCCTTATCAAAAACAATCGGTGGTTTTTTCCGTTGCGGAACATGGATGGGAACGATCTCGTCTTTAAAAGAGCCGTCTTTGGTTGCCCGTTCCGCTTCATTATGACTGCGAAGCGCAACCGCATCCATCTCCTCTCTGCTGATTTTCCAATGCTGGGCAATAAACTCCGCGGTATGCCCCATGATATAAGGTTTCCCCTTGAAATAACAAAGAGGCGCTTCCTCTGCATTCACCGGACCGTCTTCCGGATTGGGCATTACATAAGAACCGCAATGCAATGCGCGGATCATGCTGTCCACCATGGTCTGATCCTGAAGTCTTGCGCCCCACCTTGCTGAAGGAACAGTATACGCCACGCCGGACATATGCTCCACACCGCCTGCAAGAATCACATCCGCCATGCCGGCCTGAATCATCGCCATTCCGGAAATCGCAGCTTCCATTCCGGAGATACACACCCGGTTGATGGTTACCGCTGTTTTGGATTCCGGAATCCCGGCCAGAAGCGCTGCCACCCTTGCAACATTCAAGGTATCCGCCGGCTCCAGGCAGCATCCATACCGGACGTCATCGATCAACTCCGGATCGATGCCCGCTCTTTCAATCGCACCTTTCATCGTAACCTTTGCGATATCGGCTGCGATCATATCCCGCAAGGTTCCGCCAAATGTCCCAATCGCTGTCCGGCAGGCCGAAACAATCACCACATCTTTCATATTGCTCTCCTTTGATATCCTGAAAAATAAACCCAAAAGCCTGATTCCACGCGATTCTTTCCAAACAACAACGTGTTCATATGGTGATGCATCCAGAATGATAGATCACGACAGCGTAGAAACATTGCCCGTATTCACCTGTAAAAAAACAAGCCCTTTACATAAAGCTTTTCACAGCCGGGTGTCAAGAAAGGAATTTTTGATACGAAAAGCTGGTACAGACGCTTGAAAAAAAAAAGAACTCTCCATTCCCACGATGGGCGCGAAGTCTCTCAATTCCACCAAGAGGCGAACAACCTCTCAAACTCCCCGAAGGGTGACGCACTACCTTTCAATTCTACCAAAGGGCGGCGCACTGCCTCTGAATTCCCCCCTCGGGGCGCAGGGGGGTGTAAAT
>CAMBQS010000030.1 GCA_945870015.1 Desulfocicer vacuolatum DSM 3385 | reverse complement strand
GATATTTTTTGAAGCAACTCGTTTAATTCACATGGCTTGGTCAGATAATCGAATGCTCCCAGAAGTATGCCTTCCTGGGCCGAAGATTCGGAACCATGCCCTGTCAGCATGATGACCGGCATCTTTGGAACCATTTTTTTAAATATTTTTAATACTTCAATGCCATCCATATCTTCCATCTTCAGATCGAGTATTGCGACATCAAAATCCCTTGATCGAAGAAGCTGGATCGCTTCTGCTCCTCCGCTCGCGGTTTCAACAAGAACGCCTCTTTTCCCCATGCGCTTGCTGATCACTGTTGAAAAGCCAACCTCATCATCTACCAGTAACAGCTTGATTTGCTTTTGGGTTTCAAGGGTATCCTGCATTCGATTATCTCCTAATATGCCCGATGGGAGGTAATTTCTTTTATGCGTGCTTCCGCAATACGCTCTTCTTGACGCCTTTTTTTAGAGGCTGCTTCATCTACTTTGATCATTAACACATCGATCTCACAGGGTTTCATCAGATAGTCGTGCGCACCCCATTTCATTCCATCGATGGCGGATTCCACAGTGGCATGTCCGGTCAGCATGATCACCTCGACCAGCGGGTAGTGCTTTTTAATTTCTTTGAGTGTTTCAATGCCATCCATACCCGGCATCTTCACATCCAGGATAACGACTTCTACATTGTGATTCTTTTCCAGTTGCTGCAGCGCTTCGTTGCCGTTATAAGCCACAGAGATCGCTAAATTCCTTTTTATTAAGCGTTTGGACATGGTTTCCACAAAAGCGGTTTCATCATCCACCAGAAGCACATTACAAAGAGTCATGGTTTTCTCCTTTTTTCAGGTCATTTGAATGCATGTTAACAAAAAATCTGTCTTCTATGCAGGGTTTATATTTTTGACTACGGTTTCAATCTGCTTTTCAAAGGTCGGCAACCTCACCAGAAATGTGGTTCCGAGGCCGACGACGCTTTTCACTTGAATATTTCCTCCCAGTTTATTAACAATCCCATAGCAAATGGAAAGCCCAAGACCCGTTCCTTTTCCAACCGGTTTTGTGGTAAAAAAGGGATCAAAAATCCGTCCCACATAAGCCATGGGGATTCCCGGGCCGGTGTCTGTGATTTCCGTTAAAACCATATCCTCGGATGTCTGAGTTGAAATGGTGATGGTGCCGCCGGTTTTTTCCATGGCATCAACAGCGTTATTGATCATATTTAAGAGAATCTGCTGAATTTCCGTGTTGGACGCTCTCACACTCGGGAGGCCTGAATCAAGATTGCTCTTGAAGACGATCCTGCTGTATCTGGCACGCTGCTCGGTCAGGCCGATAATTTCCTGTATGAGTTGATTTATGTTTACTTCCTGTGTCCGGGAATCGGTCTTTCGTGCAAAACTTAATAGTTTGTGCGTGATCTCCTTGCAGCGTCGTCCCTGGTTGCTGATTTGCGAAAGAGCTCTTTGAAATTCACTCATATTTTCACTATTTTTGAACTCTTCTTCTTCCAGAAGATCTTTAATCCACCCGGCTTCTTCTACCATGATCGCTACCGGATTGTTGATTTCATGAGCAATGCCCGCTGCAAGTTCGCCGATTGAAGCCAGCTTTCCACTCTCAATGACCTGTTGATTCATCATTTCCTTTTCCGTGTTGGCCCTGGCGATTCGGGTAACGGTTCTGCGTGAAAGCAGGAAGGCCATAACCACAACTCCGATACTTCCAAGGATAAAAACCAATAAGGCAATTTGAAACGCCCGCCGGACAATTGAATATGCATCGGCAACATTTTGCTGATAAATCAACAGCCAGTCGCCGTTTTTTAAAAAGGAGGTTACATATATACAATCCTTGCCGGATAAATCTTTTTTCCTGGATATCTGCACTTTTTCCGGATGCATTCCTCCTTCCAGAAGGAGTTCATCCAGTACTTTCCGGCTGGGCAGAGAATCCGCTTGGGGGTTGGTCTGGTATTCTCCGATCCGATTTAAAATAAAGGCATACCCGGTTTCGCCGATACGAATATTTTCCACCAGATCGTTAAAAGCCATAAAATCGATGGTGGCTCTTACAATCCAGACATGACCCTTATAATTCCTTTTGACCGACAGGATAAAATGAGGCAGTCCACGCAACCCCAGAAATACATCACTGATAAAATAGGGTTGTGTAATCGCTTTTTTAAACCAGTCCGCATCATGATAATCCGCCTTTCCCAGCTTAAAGGGGCCGGCATAGGCGATCTGCTTTCCCTCATCGTTGACAATTCCCATATCCACAAAAACCGGTCCATATTCGGATTGAAGGATTGCAAGCCGTTCATTCAAAAAAGCTTCATCGCTCAACTGATCGATATCAAATATTTTGGAAAAATGCCGGATATTGAACAACCGCTCTTTCAGGAAGACGTCGATGTTTTGCTTGTGCTTCAATACCAATTCTTTTAAGTGAGCTTCCACTTTTTCCTGATAGGATGTCTGGAACTGATTCAGGAGCAAAATGATGACCAGTATCGTGGGGGTGAGCGATACAAGGATAACGGTCAGCATGATGTTTCGTTTTAATGATTGATAGAATGGGTTTTGTAATAGTTTGTTGTTTTTCATTCTGTGCTTCCCGGGATTGAATTGGTTTCCAGACAACAGGGTTATTTTTAAAAAACTTTTATTCTTATGATGTTGGGGTTGAGCAATGACTGTGCCATTTTTCTTCAAGTGGATGAACCAGACGAATATTCGTTTAAATTATGTTTATATTCATAAGGTTAAGTGGTGATACCGGCTTTTCGCGTTTACAAAACAAACTTCATCTATATTCGGGTAGAAATGCCCCGCAGGGGCGTTTCTACCCGAACCGGGGTGGTAAAATCCGCGCCACCTGTATTTTTAGATAGTGCAAAACAGTTTCTTATGTTTTCAGATGAGGATGCTTTACAGTCTGTAAAAAAAACTGACAGCTATTTTTAGTCTGCGATCGTTCATCCATATGCGAAACAGATTTTCAGATACATGGCTTTCATTGTCATGCTGCTCAATATTGATCAGTTGAACATGCCTTTTTCAGGTTCGAACGTTTGCTTCTTCTTGGCATATCCCTTGCTGTTGCTTGAATAAGTTGGTATTTGTAATTAAAATTTAAAAAATTATCGACCGTTTTCTATAATCTGAGAAAATCACGACTTTGAGAAAATCATTGCTCGTTTGTTGTGTTGTTGAAGCAAGGAGAAACAATGGCCTACAATTTTGAGAGTACCGGGCCCATGGAACAGGACAGGAGCTTGAAAAACATACCGGGTTACAAGCCGTTATTGATATTGGCGGCGGCGATCCTCTTCATCATTCTTGCTGTCATGCCACCCACCCGAACCATGCTGGACATGGTTGTCAGGGAAAATCCTTCCGGCTATCTGCTGGGAGAAAGCTGTAAAACGATTCTGGATACGGTCAATCAGAAGATGCGGCCGGAAGCTTTTAAGGCAGCGAAGATGGGTGGCCGGATCGCGGTCGGCAGCAAGTCCGGCAAGGATGGAGATCACATTCAGCAGACGCTGCTCACAGCAGATCAGGTAGCGGGTATGGCCAAGGTAATGGTGCTGATTCTTTTTCTGTCGGCTTTTCTGTGGGGCACCGAAGCCCTGCCGATCGGGGCAACAGATATGCTGGTAGCGGCTTTGCTCTATCTTTTTGCGGTGTTGCCTGTTAATGAGATTTCGAGGGCATATATGTCTGACGCTGTCTTCTTTGTCTTCGGTATTCTGGCTGTGGCTGTAGGTGTAGCAAAAACCGGTCTGGACAAGCGTATCGGTCTGATACTGCTCAGCCGCATCCGCAGCACAAAGGCCTTTGCATTTATATTCCTTCCCATGCTTTCCATGGCATCCAGCTTTTTGTCCGAACACGCTCTGGTGGCTTTGTTGATTCCTGTACTCATGGGGGTTTACAAGGTAACCTGCAAGATGAACAATGTGGACAAGGACCCGGCTTTGGGAATTTTTTTGCTGCTGGGGCTGACTTTTGCAGCCAATGCCGGTGGGCCAGGCTCACCTGCTGCAGGCGGACGCAACGCCATCATGGTGGGCTTCCTGATGGATTACGGCGCACCGATCAGTTTTCTGCAATGGATGAAAACAGGAATGACCTTAGTTCCGGTCATGTCCTGTGTCATCGGGGCCTATATGTATATCCGCTGCAAACCGCTCTTCCGCGTTCCGGAAATGAATCCGGGAGAAGTAGTCCGGGCGGAAGTGGCACGCATGCCCGGATTCGGAGGCAAAGAAGCCATCATGACGGTGATTCTGGTACTGCTGGTGGCAGCCTGGTTGATCCTCGGTGAATATGCCGGTCTGGGCGGGCCGACCCTTTTCGCAGTCATGGCCATGTTTTTTACCCGCATTCTGACCTGGGAAGATGTCCATGAGGGTGTGGCCTTCGATGTGGTGGGTTTATATGCGGCGGCCAGTGCGATCGGTGTGGGTCTGAAGTTCTCTGGTGGAGGACTTTGGCTGGCATCGGCATTTTTTGATTTTCTGCCTGAATTTCTCAGCACCGGGGAAGGCTTGATCATGGGGGTAAGTCTCCTCACCGGGATCATGACCAATTTCATGAGAGACGGTGCCACAGTGGCAGCCCTTGGGCCGGTGGTTCTTCCCATGGCAACCCTGGCCGGGGTCAGTATCTGGAAGGTGGGGATGGCTTGCGCTTTTTCTTCTTCTTTTGCCAATATCCTGGTGGTGGGTACACCCAACAACGCCATCTGTTTCGGTATGGGCCGTGATCCTGAGACCGGCGAACGTCTGCTGAATGTGATGGATTTTGTCAAATTCGGGGTGCCCATTACCATTCTGTCATGGCTGGTTTTTTGGGGATGGGCGGTGTTTGGTTACTGGAGTTATCTGGAATGGCCGTTTTAATTCAGCTTTGTGCCTGATAATAATAAAAAGGATGACGTTTCACGAGGGAATATATGGATTACTTCAGCATTTTGATTGTGGATGATGAGGAGGATTTTGTTGAAACACTCGTTAAACGACTGCAGAAACACAATATTGATACAGTAGGAGTGACCAGTGCCGAAGAGGCTTTGAAACTTCTGGACACGCGGCGTTTTGACGTGGTGGTTCTGGATGTCCGGATGCCCGGCGGCATGGACGGCATCCAGGCGCAGCGGGAAATGAAGCGCAAGGCACCGCTGATGGAGGTCATCCTGCTCACCGGACATGCATCGGTTGAGACCAGCATCGAGGGAATGAAGCAGGGTGCTTTCGATTACCTGCTCAAACCCGTCAAGTTCGAAGACCTTTTGGTCAAGATCGGTCAGGCTTTTGAAAAGAAGGATCAGCATGAGCAAAAGATCCGCAAGGCCAAGATCAAGGATCTGATCCGTTTTCCAGGCCGGGTTTTCCAGCAGGACAAGGAGGAGAATGAGGGTAAGGAGTAACTGAAACAGGAAGAAGTGAGATGTAACATGAAAACAGTTATTTATATAAAATTTCGACAAAAAATTATCATGACCTGTCTGCTGATCGCTTTTATTCCGTTGCTGCTGACCAGCATCATCATTTATTATCAGTTTGCCAGCATGTACCAGGATAAAATTGAAGCGCAGATGAGATACCGGTCCCGTGCTCAGGCGGAGACGGTTGATCTGTTTCTGAAAGAGCGGACGGCCATCCTGGCATCCATGGCGGATACACACCTTTTTGATGTTATTCTTCAGGAAAACAAACTGGCCCAGATATTCAAAATCATGAATCAGCGGGCGGGTGCATTCACGGATCTGGGTGTTATTGACGCTTCCGGCATGCAGCGGGCATATGTGGGTCCGTTTAATTTAAAAGGATATGACTATCATTCTCAGACCTGGTTTGCGGAAGTAATGAGCAAGGGATTTTATATCAGCGATGTCTATATGGGTTACCGGAATATACCGCATTTCATTATTTCTGTCCGGCGGCAGGAAAATGACACGGTCTGGATTCTCCGGGCAACCGTTGATTCCGATATTTTTGAGGGTGTTGTCCGGTCAGCCCAGATCGGCAGAACCGGTGATGCCTATATTATCAACCGTGAGGGCATTTACCAGACCCCCCCAAGATTCAATAGCAAAATTCTGGATCGATCCAGTATAGATCCGAATCTGTTTGGACGGGGAACCACTCTTATGGGTTTTGAAAGAGGAGACAAGCATCCGCGGCTCTTTGCCGGGACATGGCTATCCAACGACAAATGGTTACTGATTATCAGCGAGGAAAAGGCCGAAGAAACCAAAGGACTTGTCAGTACACGCAATATTGAAATCGGGGTGATGGTGGTCGGTGTTCTGATCATTATCCTTTCAACTATTCTCGCGACCCGGCAGACAGTCCATCAACTGGAATCGGCCGACCTGAAGATGAGTCGTATGAATGCGCAGTTGGTGCAGTCCGACAAGCTGGCAGCACTGGGAAAAATGGCTGCGGGGATTGCCCATGAGATCAATAATCCACTGGCGGTCATTATCCAGAAAACCGGATGGATGGAAGATCTGCTGGAAGAGGAGGAGTTCCAGGACAGCAAAAATATTCAAGAGTTGAAAAAATCGGTTCAAAAAATCGAATTCCATGTGGAAAGAGCCCGTAAGGTCGTTCACAGCATGCTTGGGTACGCCCGGAGAATGGAACCGCGTCTGGAAGATGTGGATGTGAACGATACCCTTTATCAAACCATTTCTTTGCTGGAAAATTATGCCCGCCTCAACAATATCCAGATCAAGATGGAATCGGATAAAGATCTGCCTGTGATCGCCAGCGATCAGGGGCAGCTTCAGCAGGTATTCATGAACCTGTTGTCCAATGCCATTGATGCCATAGGCAAGGACGGAATCATCCGGGTAGCGAGTGAAAAAACAACATCCATGATTATCATCCGTGTCATCGACAATGGTCCTGGTATACCCAAAGAGAAGCAGAAAAAAATATTCGAGCCTTTTTTTACGACCAAGCAGGGTGGTCAGGGTATGGGAATGGGCTTGTGGATCAGCTATACCATTATGGAAAAAATGGGAGGCAGTCTGACCTTTGTCAGCACGGAAGGAAAAGGAACGACTTTTAACGTCAATATTCCGATTATCATACCGGAAAAAAAGTAGGAGGAGATTTGAGGGGGCGGTATGCAGCATTTCAGTATATTGATCGTAGATGATGAAGAAGATTTTGTTGAGACGCTGGTCAGCCGGTTAAAGAAACGGGATGTTGACGCCATTGGCGTGCGCAGCGGTGAAGAAGCAATCGAATATATTAAAAAAAAAGAATTTCACGTCGTGATCATGGATATAAAAATGCCGGGCGGTATAGACGGCATTGAAGCCATGAGGCTCATCAAAAAGGAGCATCCTCAAACCGAAATCATTCTGCTGACCGGTCATGCTTCGATTGAAACCAGTATCGAAGGGATGAAATTCGGGGCCTTTGACTATATTCTCAAACCGGTAAAACTGGAGGATTTGCTCAAAAAAATTACATCGGCTCTGGAGAAAAAAAAGATGCAGGACGAAAACCGTTAATCAGGATGGTTTGAACCGGTAGTCCTCTTTTAAAAAGGATTCTGATAGAGTTGTAATGCTTTGCTCCGTATGCATGAGCATATCCATCTGCCGGGTGTAAATGAGAAGCCTTCCCACCTGATCCAGTTTTTCCTGGATGATTTCTTCCGGTTGTTTTGTAAATCGGGCGGTTACGCGATCCCCGTGAACCTCCACCAGAAATTTCAGGGATTGCAGAATTTGTTGGATGAGCCTTGCTCTCCGACTGCGGCGGAGCAGGTCTGCAGCACCTCCCATGAATGAAAAATTGATGTAATTCATGTTGGGCACCGGCCCGCAATAGGCGTCCAGTATACTGTAATGGTATCCTACCCGAGAACTGAAATTCATGTATTTGTCGGATATAATGGCGAAACTCTTTTCGCCAAACCGGTTTGCGCTGTTTGCCTGGGGAGAGAGCATCTGTTCACTCATGACGGATATAAATCCCTTGAAATTAACAGGTCTTGGTTCGCCGTGGATCAAACCCTTATGAAGCATTCCGGATAGAATCGCTTTAAATGGAGCGGAAACCACTGCATCAATGGAAACCTTTCCTCTTTCAGCCTTTGTTCCGGGAAGATTTATGAGTCCTTGTCCAAGGTCGATCACATACAGATCCAGAGGAAGAGGGGCGTTCAGTTTAAACGAGATATTCCCGTAATCTGTTGTGTAATCTGAGATGTTGAACATCTCGGTATAAGAACGCTCATGGATGAAACGCATGACGTCATGAATTGTTTTGCAGTTTTCAGGAGTAAATTTCGAAGAATTCGGATTGGTCAGGTTCAGGGGAATGATATGTTCTGAAATGAGCTTCAATGCCTGATAAACCGGGGTATAGATGATCGTTGGTTTGGGTCGCTGCTGTTGAATCAGCTCTTCTACCTTTCCCTGGTAAATCCTTCCATTGGCCGCATCCACGGTTATGAATTCGTCTTTTTGGATCAGGGACATTGCATTTTTCATGTTCAGCAGGGTGGGGACATGGAATTCCCTTGCAAGGGAGGCCATGTGACCTGTAACACTTCCGGACTCCACAACAATGGCAGAGGCCTTCTTCATGACCATGACATAAAGAGGCGACGACTGGTTCGTAACCAGAACTGCGCCTTCAGGGAAATCTTTTAACTCCTGTACACTTCGAACCGGGAAGGCGGGTCCGAACCCTACGCCGGGGCAGGCAATATCACCATCCGCCAGAATAACAGCATGACCTGGATACTCCCGGGCTATGGCTTCCTCTGTTCCGCGGTCTTCAATCCGGAGCGGTCTCGACTGTAAAATGATCACCTGATCGTGTTTATCTACTGCCCATTCAATATCCTGGGGGCATTTGTAGTGCTTTTCGATCATGACTGCATAGCCGGCAAGCTGAGCCATTTGTTCAGGGCGCAGGCAGGGATGCTTCTGAAGATTTTCTTCAACTGTTTTTTCCATCACATACCCGTCCGGATGGATTGTCACCAGACCGGACTTGTTTGCGATATTGGCGGAAAGAAGGTTGTGACCGGGTTCTTTGCTTAATTTATAAACATCCGGGGTAGCCCTTCCATCAACCACGGAAGTGCCTAAGCCCCAAAGCGCATTGATCAGGATGTTGTTATCCTGAAGATCATACGGGCTTGCCGTGTAAAGAACCCCGCTTGCCTTTGCGTCGACCATTTCAAGACAGGCCACGCTCATAACTGCTTCTCCAAACGGGATGTTCATGTATAGGCGGTAAAAAATCGCTCTGGGTGTAAACAAGCTGGCCAGAACTTTCAGGTATTCCGGGATGATTTTATCCGGCGGTACATTCAAAACCGTAAGATACTGCCCGGCGAACGTCAGGTCGGAATCCTCACCGATTGCACTGCTTCTCAGGGCCACATGGGTTTGTTTCCGATCGTCCACAAAACGTTCATAGGCATCCAGGATCGCCTGTTCAACAGGTGGAGGAACAATCGCTTTCAGAAAAAGGTCTTGTATATTGCGGCTGATCCGGTCAATCGATTCCGGATCATTGGTATTGAGTTCCATTTTCTGCATTCGAATCTGATCCAGAAGGTCATTTGCCTGGATGAGTTCATGAAAGGCTTTGGTAGTGATGGCAAATCCTCTGGGGATTGGAAAACCAAGAGCTTTTATTTCCCCTAAATTGGCACTTTTCCCGCCTACGGCGGCAATCATTTCTTTGTTGATGCTTGTGTAGGGAATCACATAATCCGTGGTAGCCGGAGCTGGTTTTTTATCGCGCTGCGCTGCAAAAAGATCATTCATCCGGTTCAGCATTTCCCGAAAAGGCGGATAGGGACGGCCGGACAACTGCTCAAAGCTTTTGACCATTCGCTCTGCATGAAATATCACTCTGGCGGTTTGCGTTCGAATGTAAGCCATGGGGAAAATGCTGTTTTCACTGAGTTTTTGTTCAAAGTCAGATATGATTTTGAGCAGCTCGGAATTGGCTTCCAGTACGGATTTAAAGCTGGTGTATTTTTTCTGAAAAATTTCGCGGACCTTGCTTCCTGAAAAAGGCCGGGTTCGTTTTATTTTCAATCGGGAAAGCAGGCGCAAGAGCATGGCCCCTCCTATTTTTCCAGCAATGCTGCATCTGCAGCAATAACCACCTGAGGATCTTCAGGAGATCGGAGCCGTTTTATTGTGATTTTCGCTATAATCAGGGTCGGTACGCACATGATCGCAAAACTTTTGATAAACGTCGGCGTCAGGTTCTCCGGTGACTGCTGACTGCAAAAATACATGCTGATGCAAAGTTCAGCGATCAATAAAATATCCGTGATGATCACGGTTAGCTTCTGGTAAAGGTTCATGGAGCGCCTCTGTTTTTACTGTTCGTGGATGGATGATATACCGGATGAAGGGTTAAAAACAACCCTTCATCCGGCAGCGCACCTATTTTTTAAATATATCTGTTTTGCTGACATTCATGAAACGTAAGGATTTGCCGGGTTCCTTGTAATAAACTCGAACCTCATCTCCCAGTGTCCATGATTCCGGAGGCATGGCGAAATATTCATCCGGAACCGCAAAAGTCAAAAGGGTTTTGTTTTTTTCCAGGTACAGTGAAATGGTCTTTTTCTGCTGATCGAAAACAGGAAAAGCCCTGTTTTTCTTTGTGTCCGGATCAAAAACCAGGGGATCCTTCGGATCCACCTTCTTTTTTTCTTCCACTATGGTGATGTTTATCGTAGAGAGACTGTTTGAACTCTCCACAAAAATAACGGCCTCCTTCTTTTCAAGATCGATATTCATCAGTTTGCCGGCTTTTGGTGCCGGGCCGGTTTCATTCAGATCATCCGGCAGCTTGTAGGAAACAGGGGGCAGCGCTGTGTAGTCCGGTTTTTTGACATCCTGGCTCTGATCCCGAAGCATGACGATTGTTCTTTCATTTTTATCAAAAGCGATCACCCTTCCCTGGTCTACCTTGCCGAATTTATCCTGGCCGAATTTATCGCAGCCGGATGCAGCAAGCACCGCCAAAAGGATGATGAAAATCATATGTCTGGCCATATACTTCCTCCTATTACAATGGGTCCAATGGGTCGAAGATGATTAACCTAAATTCTGTTTCTTTGCTGCAAGCTCCGCTTTTGCACCTTTGATCATCTTGATGAAGATATAGGCGGACATTGCAAACACCAGCCCCAGGATCAACACTGTGGCAGAACCGTCAAACCACCCCTTGTATGCGGGAATTGCTTTTGCACAAAGCTTTAACACAATGGAGATGGCACAACCGATAACAGCATATCCGAAAACAACCCGAATGCCATACCCTTTGATGTATTTTGTGGCAACGGTTCCCACCTGGGCGCCGATGGAAGCTCCCACCAGCATGATGATGGCCGCCACCAGTTCCGTACGTCCTTTGAATGTATAGGTCGCAGCGCCATAGAGTCCGGAAATCATCACTTCAAAAAGGTCTGTTCCAACCGCAACGTGCGTTGGGCACCCAACCAGATAAATCAGAGACGGCATCCGGATCAGACCGCCGCCGATCCCGAGGATTCCGGCCAGCCATCCGGTTAAGAAACTGACTATGATGGGCAACCATGCGGAACAATAAATACCCGCTTCTTTGAAATGGATCATCGGGGGTATTTTAATTTTATGAAACGTCTTATGCCATTCAATTCCTTTGGCTTGCTCATCATTTTGTCCGGAACGCAGATTCTCCCGTTCTTTCCGTTTTATCTTGGCCACATCTGCAAATACCAGCCAGGCGATACCGGTCAGAAGGAAGAGATACAGGTAGCGAACCACTGCCTCCACATTCCCCATTCGTTCAAGCCACATGACCATCTGGGCGCCCAATTCAAATCCGGCAACGGTGCCCACCAGCATAATGAGGCCAAGCTTATAGTCAACATTTCCGAATTTGCCGTGACGCATGGTGGCGATAAGGGATTTGCCGGCCATGTGGGCGATATCGGTTCCAATGGCAAAAGCCATGGGAAAGCCCAGGATGTTCAAACCCGGGGTTACCATCCAGGCGCCGCCCATTCCGAAAAACCCGCCGATAATACCGACACCGATGCCTAGAATGATCAATCCCGGCCAGAATATTTCCACTCCTGCGATCGGCATGAGAACATACAACCAATCCATATAATACCTCCTTATACAAAACGTCTGTTATTGGTAATCAATGTTCCGCCAGATCGCGGGATTTAAGATCAATGCCGATATGGGCCATGACAAAATCCGCAATAAGACCGAACAGCACGCCGATGATGGGGATCAGAACAACTGTAAGCAGCATGAAATACACATGGCTTTCATTGTAAAGATTTCCCCACCAGGCCATCATTCCTGACAGCTTTCTGGTATCAGCCACAATGACAATAGCTTCCGCTTTTTCTCCGGCAGCCCAGAGCAGGCCGGGCCAGGAAAAAAAAATCATGACAATCCATTGAATCAATCTTTTTAATTGTTTTAAAGTCATCATTCCTCCATCTGGTTCAGGTTATTGTTCTGTTCAGCAGGATATCCTCCGGCTGTAAATTATTTTACTGCTATGTTAAAAGTTGTCATGTTAATCCGAGCAAGCCGCATGCCAACGTAAGTTTTGCGGCCATATATTATAAAAGCATGAAACAATAGAGTATTATTTTTGGGGGTAGCGTCCTCTTCCAGGTGGGAAAATTACGATCGTCGAAATTTTTTACAGCTTGTAAAATACCGGGTCTGATCCGGGAAGCATTTTTTGTTCTTCACTGTCCGTGGGGGTTACTTTGGGGAAAAATGGCAGGGGGCAGGCCCAAACCAATGGCGGCAATAAGACCGATCCGCAAGAAAACAAAGAGGCAGATGCTGAAGGGATTGAGAGAATGGATCAAGCATCCGCCTCATTTGACGGGAGACGATCTCCTTGCAATTACCGATTAATTATTTATCCTTATCTTTTTTTTGTTTCCGTTTTTCCTTCAGTGTGAGCTTGCTTTTTTTCTGAACTTCACGTTTTCCTTTATCTCTTTTTCCTTTTTCTGCCATTTTAGCATCCTTTCTTCTCTATGGATGTCCTTGCCCGCTTGAAAGGGATTTGACACCTAATGTTTCAATCAACTGGTTGATGTTGGTGGTCTTGAGATTCATACCGCCCTCTGAAACCGGAAGCAATATGATGGATTTCCCCTGAAGCGCTTCGGCGATCCGCAGCTTTACAATTGCTTCGCCTCCTGATCCGGAAAGGGCATTGTTCATCTCCTGGATTCCATTTGCCTCTGCGATGCCTTCAGCCTGAATTGCCTGAGCCAGAAGCTTTTGCTGTTCCAGGTATACATCCGCCTCGATTTTGGCCTTGAGGTATTCACCGTCCGCATCGGCCACCATCTTGTTGACTTCTCCCCTAGCTTCCTCCAGTTTGCGCTTGTACTCCTCTTTGGCAGCGTGTTGCGCCGACTTGTTTTTTTCCACCTGCTGATCAGCCACTTTTTTATCCTCGATGGCCTTTGTATACTCAGCGTTAAACCGATAGTCATTGGTTAACACTTTTTCAACGATGATGCCCATGGGCCCCAGAATTTCCTGTAATGATTCCCGGGCTTTTTTGGATTTGGCTTCACGGGATTCCGCCACATAAAACGCTTCGGTTTTCAGTTCACCGAAAATATCCCGGGGCTTGCTGCGGGCCACTGTACGAACAATGGTGCCCCGCAGGATATCGTCATTCCGCGCGACATACTGGAGAATGTGAGGGGCCTTTTCCGCATCGATACGATACACAATGATCACATCCAGACCGATATCATTGCCATCGGTAGTTTTAAACACAAGGTCATCTCTGGTTTTACGGTCACCTTTTGTTTTTGAAAACGTCATTTCCAGGTTCTGAAGTTTTGTGTCAAACACATGCCAGTCATTGATAAACGGGAGGAAAAAATAGGTCCCGCCCGGAGCGTAGATCCGGTTTTCCACCCCTTTGGGTCCCCAGAAGGAAATTTTACGGGTTCGGACACCTACCTCTGTCAATCCGGTGGAGTGGGGAACGCAGGCGCCCAGGACAGATGCAGCCATCATGAGTATGATCAGGATCAAAAAACGTTTCATTCTTTGCCTCCTTTACGGACATCAAACAACTGCATGGCTTTTCCAAGATCCAGCGGGTTGACCCCCTGAGGACCGTCACTGGGCAGAATGATCATATCAAGCCCTTTGTAAGTATCCGCCATCTTCAGGGCCACCATGCGTTCAGAACCGATCCCTTTCAGGGCATCATTTTTCAGACGCACCCGTTCAGCCTCCGCCAGCTTTACCTGCAAGTCTGCATTGGCTTTGACCCGGCGTGCGTAAAGATCCTTTTCCGCGTTTTTCCGGGTGACATAGGCTTTACCGTTTTCAATCTCAACCGATACGATGACCATCCCTTCCTGAATGATTTTTTTCAATTCAGCCTCTTCTTTGGCTGCCCGTGCCGCTGACTGATTGGTAAACACCATCTGATCCTGGAGCTTTTTTGCCTCAATGTTTTTTTGAATTTCCGGGCTGTATTTGAAATAGCGTACCAGCACCTGGTCAACCTCGATGCCTTTCACCTTTAATTCCGCATTCAGGTTCTGCCTGGCTTCTTCCGCTTTCTGAACCCGCATCGGACTGTTGTAGAATTCTTCGGTGGTCAATTTTCCCAGTGTTTCTTTCAAGGCCGGCTCGGCCTTGGGAATGATGCCGTTGTCTTCGAACAGTGTTCCCGGACCAATGGTTGTAAAAATCAGGTAGGGGTCATTGATGTGGTAAAGTATGGAGACATCCACGTCCACGAAAAAGCCGTCCGATGTCTGAATGTGTGCGGCGCGGTCTTTCCGTGCCACCAGCGATGCGGTGTCCGGGAAATTGGTCAGTTCCAGCACCTGGATTCCTTTGGGCAGGCGATACATCTGTTGAAGCCCGAAAGGAAGAACAAACGTCAGACCGGCATGATAAACCTCTTTTTGAACGCCCCGGTTCAGGCCCACCCGGATCACCTTGATCCCATATTCATCCGGCTCGATGTATACGAAAAAAAGATTGTAACAAACAACCGCCAGCACGGCCACAGCGATCGGGATTTTCCATTTTCCGGACAGTCTGAATTGAGGCGGAGAAAACAGGAATCGGTCTTTTACCTTGTTTATGAAAACGGTTATTTCATCCATCTGGTTATCAGCCATTGTTGATTCTCCTTTTTAAACCTGCTGAAAAAACGGCTGTTTCTTTTATTCCTGGCTGCATGAATCGATTCCTCTGATGGTTTTCCGGAAGTCCGTTCCTGGTAATGCTCACGACGATCATCATGGTCGCTTCTCTGCAAAACCGGTCTTTTCCGTTTAATCCATGATTTCAAGCACGGTTCGTTTTTTTAATTTGGCCGAAGCAGCATTGGCGATGGTACGCAGGGCATCGGCTGTCCGCCCTTTCTTGCCGATAACTTTGCCGATATCTGCTTTTGATACCCTGAGCTCCAGTATCGACGAATGCGTGCCATCAATTTCCGTAACAGATACAAGTTCGGGCTGATCCACGAGGCTTCGTGCTATGGTTTCAATTAGCTGTTTCATCGTGCTTCTCCAGTTGCAGGTTAATGGCTGATAACGATTTGCTTTCCGCGTCTTCAGGTGAAGTCGGCTGTGGAAAGAGTTTATTTTACAAGGGAATCCCTTAAAAAAAAGATCTAAAAAACAGGCTGGAAAAAAATCATATTCACAAATCTTATGATTTCCCTCTTATATCACACAAACTTTCAGATATCTATAATTTATTGGAAAAAAGGGGTAACCGGATTCAGCAGCGGCTACGCTGAATCATGCAAAACATGGTTGACAGAAATCCTCTTATCCAATAATCTCCGGACTTGAATATTTTTTTAAACTTGGATACTTTTATTTTTTAGCATTTGGAATTATTATATAATGTAATGTATAAAATTTATTCAAATCCGAAATTTGATATATCATATTCAGGGCGTCCGGGATGCTGCTGTTGATATTGTAGATTGCAAGAGGAACGTTATGGATCTTTTTTTTCTGTCTCTGGTCATTATCCTGCTGGGCGGTTTTCTGCCGCTGTTTGCCGGAAGGCAATTTGCTGTTATCAAAACAGTGGCTGTTTCCGGTATCGGGGCCGGATGTGCGCTGGGATTGATTGACAGCGGGATCAAATTATCACAGGCAGCCCAATTCAGCCGATCATTCCAATACCTGAAAACATTTTCGCTGTTGTTTCAGATAGACAGCCTGTCTGCTTTTTTTCTGGTGGCCATTTTTGCCATCTCCTTTCTCGCGGCCGTTTACAGTTATCATTATATGAACAAACCGGAAAAAGCCGTTCGCGTATCGGTGAGCTACTTTTTTTTCTCTCTGTTGATTGTCTCCATGGCACTGGTTGTGACGGCCGGCAACATCATTGCTTTCATGATGTCCTGGGAAATCATGTCCCTGTCATCCTTTTTTCTGGTGATCTACAACTACCAGTCAGCGGAAAACAGAAAAGCCGGATATCTTTATCTTGTTTTTTCTCATGCAGGGGCCATGTGCATCTTCGCTGCCTTTGGCATCATGTATGGATACACCGGCAGCTTTGAATTCACGGATGCCGCCGGTATGACGGAGTCCGCTAAAATCCTGATATTTATACTGGCATTTGTCGGATTTGGTTCAAAAGCAGGCGTATTTCCTTTTCATGTCTGGCTGCCCCATGCTCATCCGGCTGCACCGAGCCATATCTCTGCGGTCATGTCCGGAGTCATGATCAAAACCGGTATTTACGGCATTCTCCGGATGTACAGCATGCTCCAGTTGCACACACCCCTTTTGGGTAATATTGTACTGATTGCCGGCATGATCTCCGGGATACTGGGTGTTGTGTATGCCCTGGGTCAGCACGATCTTAAAAGATTGCTGGCATATCACAGTGTTGAAAATATCGGAATCATCCTCATTGGAATCGGAATCGGCATGATCGGGGTGTCATCCAATCAACCGGTAATGGCCATACTCGGATTTGCCGGAGGGCTGCTTCATGTGCTGAACCATTCGATCTTCAAATCCCTGCTGTTCATGGGCGCCGGAATCGTGCTTCAAAAAACCGGAACCCGATCCATAGAAGTACTGGGCGGATTGATCAAACAGATGAAAATCACCGGAACCACATTTATGATCGGGTCTCTGGCTATTTCGGGGCTTCCGCCGTTTAACGGTTTTGTCAGCGAGTTTTTTATCTACATGGGTGGATTTAAAGGAGTGATGCTGGAAAAAACACCCTTTGTCCTCAGCTTGCTCGGAATCCTCAGCCTGGCAATTATCGGTGGATTGGCCCTGGCCTGTTTTTCAAAGGTAGTGGGTGTGGTTTTCCAGGGCGAACCCAGAAGTCCGGCTGCTGTAAACAGAGATGAAAAGGG
>CAMBQS010000029.1 GCA_945870015.1 Desulfocicer vacuolatum DSM 3385 | reverse complement strand
TCAAAGTTGGCTGTTCCCGTTTCAATGGTGATCTTTCCTACGTCCGCGATGGCATCGCGAGCGTTGACACACAAATTGGCCAGGATCTGATCGATTTGTGACGGGTCCATCCTGACCGGCCAGACATTTGCTCCGGGCAGCCACGCCAGGTCGATATTCTCACCGATCAGTCGTCGAAGCATCTTGAGCATGCTTTCGATCGTCCGGTTCAGATCAAGCACCTCGGGTGCGATGGTCTGTTTGCGGGCAAAGGCCAGCAGTTGCCGGGTGACATCGGCAGAACGCCGGGCGGCAGAGAAAATTTCGTTGAGTTTGTCTTGCAGCGGATCGTCCGGGGCTATGTCTTCCATAGCCATTTCCGTATTACCGAGGATTATGTTGAGCATATTGTTAAAGTCGTGGGCTACTCCTCCGGCAAGACGTCCCACCGATTCCATCTTCTGGGCCTGGGTCAACTGAGCCTGGAGTTTCTTCCGCTCCTCTTCAGCCTGTTTGCGCTCGGTAATATCCTGCGCAAATCCAATACCTTTTACACATTTATTTTTTTCATCGAATGTAAGTTCGGCCTTCTCCCTAACCCACTTCACCTTACCATTGATGAGCAATCGATGTTCAATGTCATAGGGTTTCCCGGCAAATGATGCTTTCCATTCTGTATCGACATATTCCCTGTCATCAGGATGAACGCAATTCAGGAATATTTCATACGTGAGTGCAGTTCCTACGGGAAGCCCAAAAATCCTGTAATTTTCATCTGTCCAGAGGAGTTCGTTTTCTAGGACATTAAGCTCCCATGTGCCTATGTTGCCAATCTCCTGGGCCTTCTGAAGAAAATATTTCTGCTTCAGCAACTCATTTTCTGCTTCTTGATGTTCGGTAATGTCACGTACAGTTGCAATTACGCCGATAATGTCTCCATTTGCGTTTCGGAGCGGACTACTCTGATCTGATATCCAGCCGGACAATCCTGAATCGGGCAATAAAAATTGGAAATCAATCGGTTCGGGTGTTTCTCCATCCAATGCACGTTCCAAAACTTTCATTAGTTGCGTCTCTTTATGAAACGGAAAAACCACCAGCGGCTGAAGACCAAGAACATTTTTAGCCGAAACACCCGACAACTTTTCCATGAAGGGATTCCACACGCGATACCTCAGATCGAGGTCATAAACGATGACTCCTTCTTGTGCACTGTCGATAATCTCTTTATTAAGCTGTATTGCATCACGCAAAGATTTTTCCGCAATGTGCATCCGTATAACCGTCTTACTCAGCAGAACCGTTGATATCAACAATACACCAATTATGATAACGCCAGGGACCCAAATGGTTCGATACTGTCGCCAGAATGAAGCCGGTCGGTTGATTATGACTGAATCGGTTGGCAGGTTTTTCTCAGATATATTGAAGCGCTCCAGTACATTAAGATCGAAAACAGGACGAGACCTGCTGTTTTCAACGGAAATTTGAGATATTTTTTCTCCAGCCAGGATTCGCAGGGCTTGGGCAGCGGCCTGACGACCATGCTCACGCCCTTCAAGCAACATGCCGCCCACAATACCGTACCCAAGACGGGTTTCATGCATAGCATATACAGGGACTGGGCTGGCGGTTGTGATAAGCCTTGTGCTTTCTTCACGGGTCAGTGTCCTGCCGTTTTTGTCCGTAACATAGGTAAGAAGCAGCACACTGGTATTCTGGGGTAATGCTTTCAGTTGTGCGACAAGATCGTCAATCGTTCCTTCCGGTGTATATTCAACTTTCACCCGTTTTCTATATTTTTCAGCTATCGATTCCATATCCATGCGGACTGCAAATCCGCTTGTGGTATAATCATGGACGGCAAAAATGGTTTTTATTTTGGGATTAATTTTCATGGCCAGACGGAGTGTGCCTTCCATATCCTGAACTTCTGCTACCCCCGTGATATTTGTGTGGCCTTCCAGCATATCGGAACGGTATCCATTGACACCAGCAAAGACGATAGGGACTTTTGGGAAAAGTTCGTCTCCATATTGCAGCATCAAATTCAGTGCGGAGTTATCAAGGGTCATAATGATATCAAAATGTTTTTCCAGATATTTGCTTTTCAGATAGTTTTTTATAAACAACAGATGGTTGGGATTGGGAAAACGCTTTGTATCCATATGTTCGATAGAAGGAATAAAAAAAGGATACACTTCATGGAAGGCAATCCTTATTCCATAAATTTCATTGTCAGACCAATCTTCCCCCTGATGGTATGCATCCAGGATCAAAACTTCGGGTGTGGATTCCTCAGCGGCAGCAGTTATAACGATACTGAAAAACAGTATGATAATAAGAGCAATGAAAGGATAGTGTAATTGTCGGCTTATTTTCATGTTTGAAATATATCTCATAATGCCTTCTTTTCGTACATATAGTTCATTTGGAGATTATTATGAGCGGTGAACAGCAATGACTCTTGCATTATCCCTAAATGGCACTCTTCCCAACATCCAAATTGGTTTGTCGATTTTTTATGATGAATTTTAATTGAAGTATCGATTATACCAAAACATTCTTAAAAAACAATGTATAATATCGAAGGATCAAAGTGTATGCTTTCGATAATCGATTATCAGGTGTCGTTAGAATTATCTCTGCGATTTTTTATGTATTTTAAATCAAGGCTACAGGGAAGGATTTGAACTCCGGGAGGTTAAAAAAAGATCGAAAAACCGCACTGGGTGACAAGCCGGTTATAGGTTTCATATTCAAGTGAAGAATTGTTATCCATCAGATCGATTCGGATAAAAAGTTCATATCGATCCAGAAAGTAGTTGATTAAAAGGCCGGCAGACCGGAAAAGGTCTGTTCGATCTGCGCTGTCGTCATAATTATTTTTCCATAGAGAGGCTTCTGTTGAGATACCCCATGATGGATCAGGGGAAAACCGGAAAAAAATTGAGCTGCCAAACCCGTCATATGCTTCTGTTTGTATGTTGGACAGGAGGCGGTTATATAATGCGAACATTGTCATGTTGAGCATCGGGTGCAGCCGGACGGACATGCCAAGGTCGGATGACATATAACAGTCATTCCGTTTTTCTGTTTTTATCTCCGTCAATACATCCGTGTTTCCGGATTCCGTACCGGATTCATTCCAGACCAGCTCCTCTACCGACTCTAAATAGTCGTTCCAGTTGAAAAATTGGGAGAACTCAAAGGTTATCCTTCCATTATAAAAAAATTTTAACTGGCCGCCGGTTTTTATCCGATTCAGTTCATCAAGCACATTTTCTTCATCTCTATAGAGTCCGCCCTCGATAAGTCCAAGCATCATAAGACGGCTGGAGTCAGGGAAACAGGAGTAGTAGGCGCCGGCATTCACGGACAGGTTGTCTTCAAACCGGGAATAATTTTTATAAAAAGAATTAAGATAGATGCTGCTTTTTCCAAATGCTTTTTCATGTGAGATCATATGATTCAAATGAAGATGACAGGCTGTGAAGGAAGATCCGGACGCTTCCGGTGTGGAATTCACGTTATTGTCGTACCCTGCATTTATCCCAATGGCAGTATTCAAAGCGAAAATTTCTGAATTCAATATCACCATGGCGACTGAAATGAACAGGTAATACAACAGCGCTTTTGTCTTCCGATGATTCAGGGAAGCGATCAATAAGGACTTTTTATGGCAATCCATTCGAATCCGCAGTTGTTTTTGGCATTGCAAAGAGGTGTCGGGAAGAGGCGGATCTCTCTCCACCTCTTCCCGGTTATTCTATTTGTTTATTCTTTTCTGTTGTGTCGTACCCTGGCCTTTTGTTCCGTCATGCCTGTTTTGATTTTGATCGCCACCGGCAAAAGCAAATGCGGTTGTAAAAAGAAAAATCGCCGTAAACAGTACCATTATTTTTTTCATGATGCATCTCCTTTCCAACTGTTTGTTTAAAAAAATGAATACCAACGAAAAAGCAATTCTTTATCAGAGAAAGGACTATCCTCCTGATTTGGAACTGCCCGGACCTTTCGATCCTCCTGATCCACCGGAACCTCCAGGGCGGGCTGGACTTGCATTGCCTGATCCACCGGAGCTTCCCGAGCTTCCCGAACTGATTGAACCGGAACCGCCTGACCCTCCGGCGCTACCGGAATTTCCTGTATTGATTGAACCTGCGCTGCCTGATCCGCCGGTACTTCCGGCCCCGCTTGACCCTCCGGAGTTTCCGAAACTGCCTGAACCGGCTGAACCGGAACTTCCTGAACTACCGGAGTGGATGGAGCCTGCGCTGTCTGATCCACCTGAAGTGCCGGAACCATTAGAATTTCCGGCAGCGTTTTCACCATGGCCCTGATTGACACCGGAACCGCTACCGGAGCTGTTTTTGTTTTGGCTCGATCCCAGATGCCTATCCATCAAGCCTTCATGAAGAGAATAAAGATACTGGTCGGCGATAACCGATGGTGGTGTATTCATAGCCTCTTCCTTGAAGCGGGTTTGCAATTGATGCATTTTTTCAGCATTATACTTGTTCTGGATTGCCTGGCATGTAATATCCGTGATTGAAGTGGACGCTACACCCAGCCGAGCCATTGTTCTGGCAGCCAGAAACGTTTCTCTGGCAAGGCCTTCCGCATTCACGCGATCTGTTTTTCTTGTTTGTTGCTTCAAAGCAATCATGATTTTGTCAGCGTCCTCATTGTTTAACCCAGCCTGAAGTCCATCGACGATGGATTGCCCAAGGTTTTGAACCTGCTGCCGGTTATCGGTAATCTGCTTTGCCTGTTCATATGCATAAGAATATCGCCGGCGGGTTTTTTCCATGGCGTTCACAATCGCTTCATCCGGTGCATTTTTCGCGGTTCCTTCATAAGCTTTATTGATCACCGGCGTGAACGGCAGGCCTTCCTTTACAGTATCCATGACAATCTGCTGCGCTTTTATCATGTTTCCATGACTGAAATGATGATTCATCATCATTTGATTTATTTTTTCACTATCATCCTCTGGTATACCGGTGTTGATCATGTCACGAATCTGTTCCTTCAATCTATCTTTGTCCTGTCCGGCATCATCTCCCTGCACCGCAGAAGCGCAAAGAAAAATACCGAATGCGATCAATATTATTTTTTTTATGACTTCCTGCATAATTGCTTCCTCCAATGTGGTTTATAACTTTATAACGTGCCGGCAGGAGAATTGTTACATCTCATGAACAAAAATGCAGTTTTCCGTGCCGAAATCATCTTTCTCCCGGAAGGGACAGGAGGGCAGAAAAACATCACCGTCAATGATATAGAAATAGGCCATTTCAGATGAGAACGGCACAGAGACCTCCCACATATCATCATCTATTTTGGTTGCAGGATGTTCCTTGTATCCGTCCAATGAGCATCGAAGCTGAACATTGCGGGCTTCCGAATGTTTTAAATAAATGTAAAGCCTGTCTTTCCTGATTTCGTAGAAGTGATTGCTGCATCCGGACATCAGGATGGTGAAGAGGATAAAAACAAATCCGTATCTTTTCATGCCTTGTCCACCACATGGATGATTGAATTGATTCCTCCGAAATCATCTTTTTCCATGGATAGAACCGTCGGGTCTGCACAGGGTTTATCTCCCCCCAAAATATAGGAATACCGGTGTTCTCCCTCTGAGAGTTCAAATACACCTTCCCAATAACCGCTGGTGCCTATTTTCAGTAACGGGACGCGCTTCCAGCCGGTAAAGCTGCCGACAATTTCCACCTGGCTGACATCCGGCCGATAGATCACAAACCGGTTACGGTTTGGTTTGGCTGGTTCGGGGGGCAGAAGGTTCAGAAACAGTATGATGCATGCAATTGCTGCCGGAATCAGAATGAATGGACGGAACAGGTTTTTTACAGAGAGCATCCAGTTTTTTGGCAAAGCAATATCCGTCTGCGGCACAGCGTCAACAATATCTGAGCGAAGCAGAATCTCCTGATGCAACAGTTGCAGGCTTTCCAGAAAAAATGGAGAGTCATTCCGGATTTTTTCTACAAAAAGGCATTTTTCTTCAAGGTTCAACTCATTGTCGATAAAAAGACTGATCATGGAATTCATGGATCATCATCTCCTGATGGAAGATATTTTTTAAGGTTTATCCTTGCACGGTGGATTTTTACCCTTACATTTGCCTCACTGATTCCAACAATGTCCGCGATCTCCCGATATGAAAGATTGCTGCTGACGACAAGTGACAGGATATCCCTTTCTGTTTTTTCCAACTGCTGCATAGCTTTCAGCACTTTTTTGTAGGTTTCCCGGACAATCACCATTTTTTCAGGATCCATACCGTCATCCTGTGGTTCGTCTTCTGCGCATCGGTATCGGGAAGTTTTGCGCACATTGTCCATTACGGCATTTCTGGCTATTTTAAAAAGTAATGCCGCACTTTGTTCATTCGGGCCATATCGTAACAGCAGACGGGTGAAACTTTCCTGCATGGTATCGCTGGAAAGCGGATAGTCTCCCGTCAGTCGCATCAGATAGGCAAACAGTCTATCTTTATTTTTCAAATAAAAAGTTTTGTATGTATCCACGTTATGGTTATAACGCATAGGGATTGAATATGTTACAATTTTTTTTAAAGACAGGAAGATCCGGTTTCAAAAGCCTGTTGTTGCCATTCCGGCAAAAGCCGGACACGCAGTGAAAAGCAGCGCTATCCAGTATTTTTAATTTTTTTCCGGACACCTGTAAATTCTTGACAATATCTTTCAAATGGGTATTATAATACTCATTATATTAATTTAGAGGTAAATTTATGGCTCGATTATCTTTAGGTATCGAAGGGATGCCGAATTCTTTACGGAAGCGGCTCAAAATGCTGGGGGAACAATTATCTCTGGCTCGAAAGCGACGTGGCTTGACAATGCAGGATATGGCGGAAAGGATGTTTGTTACCCGGAAAACCCTCAAACGGCTTGAGGATGGCGATCCAGGTTGCAGTATCGGTGTTTTGTCATCAGCACTTATGGTATTGGGGTTGGAAGAGGACTTGAATCATCTTGCTGATCCAGATACCGACCATGTGGGGAATGCAATTGATCGCTCGAAATATGCAAAAACAAAGCGTGTTAAATCCTTGAAATCTAAACAGGTGGATATGAATTTTTAATCGTTATGACAATATCTAATGAAACATATGTGTTTATTCATATTGATGGTGAATGGCTGCCTTGTGGATATCTTACGATCCAGGAAGACGGCAGACAGGTTGTTTCAACCTTCAGGTATGGTCTCAAATATCTGGAGCGAAAGAACGCCATACCAGTTGATCCAGTGCAATTACCGCTATCAGACGGAATGTTTACTTCTTCTAAAAATTCGCCTATTTTTGGGGGCATAAGAGATGCTTCACCAGATGGGTGGGGCAGGCATTTGCTCGATAGAGCGGCTGAGCCGAATTCTCCATGCGAATTTGAATACTTAACGGTATTACCCTTGGAAGACCGTATGGGTGCTCTGGGGTTTGGCAAAAGCATTGAAACTGGTCCCGCCCCGATCATACCAAAATGGAAAATCAATCCTGTTTATGGCGCCGACCTTTCTCTGGAAGATATGATAGAAGCTGCTGATAAAATAGAAAGCCTCACAGATCTATCCCCAAAACACCGCAGGTTTTTAATTCGAGGGTCCTCAATAGGTGGAGCACAACCCAAGGCGCCAACCTTTTACAAAGGGAAACAGTGGATCGTAAAATTCAGTCGGCAATATGATGCATGGCATACATGTCGTATTGAAAATGCCAATATGCGCCTTGCCGGTAAATGTGGGATCATTGTTCCTGAAACCCGCACACTGACGATTGCAGGAAGGGATGTTTTGTTGATACTCCGTTTTGATCGTGAAGATAAGGCTGAAAGATTGCATTTTATTTCAGCGGCCACACTGCTTGGAACAGATGACATCACCAGCGGTTCATATCAGGGAATTGCTGTCCAAATAAAAAGATATGGCGCTCAAGATCGTGTTAAAAAGGATCTTGAGCAGCTTTTTCGGAGGATGGTTTTTAATATTTTGTGCAATAACACGGATGATCACCTGCGAAATCATGGGTTTTTATATAAACAGAACCAGGGCTGGGTATTATCACCGGCTTATGATATTGTCCCTCAACCGGATATGGGATCTGGAGAGAAAAGGCAGCTTACCCTTGGCATTGGAATGGATGGCAGCAGAGCCGCGACACTTGAAAATGCAATATCATCCTGTACTGTTTTTGGGTTATCTAAAAAAGACGGCAAAAAAATAGTTGATCAGATGAAAGCAATATTCTTATCCATCTGGGAAACCACTTATCAAAACTGCAATGTACCCCCAAAAGACTTATTATCCCTTTCTGAATCCTTTACAAATCATCTCCTATAATTTCCACCGGAGCTTTGATACGGGCTGTCCATTCCGGTGGAAGAGGTTTTTAAAGATGGGCATGTTTCAGCTTTTATAGTTTTCTTTTACAGTATCGATAATGACAAAAGGTGTCAGCAGCAGAATTTTCAAGTCCAGCCAGAGGGATTGAGTCCGTATATACTGGATGTCCAGCCGGATCATCTCATGATAGGTCAGGTTGTTCTTTCCGCTGACCTGCCAGAGGCCGGTGAGCCCCGGAACAATATCAAACCGGTCACGGAACCAGTTTTGATATTGATCCACCTCATAAGTTATGGGGGGACGTGGCCCGATGATACTCATTTCACCTGCAAGTATATTGATGAGCTGCGGCAGTTCATCAATACTTGTACATCTTAGAAAATTGCCAAAGGGTATTATTCGGGAGTCGTATTTGATTTTTTTCATGGCCGCACAGGCATTGGTTCCTTTAAAACACTCCGCTGCATTGATCAGACCGGACATATAGTTTTGATGAATGGATGTGTCGGAATTGTGCTTCATGGTTCGAAATTTATATAGGATAAATTTTTTCCCCCCATATCCAACCCTTTCCTGTTTGAAAAATACAGGCCCGGGAGAAACAATCTTGATCAGAATTGAAATGAGTAAAAACAGGGGCGACAAAAAAAGGAGTCCCATGGAAGCAAAAACAATGTCAAATGTACGTTTCCAGAAAGGCATTTTCCGGACAAACAAGGGATGCAGGTCTGCTATTTCAAAGGCCGGTCGGTGAACATCTATGATATTGGATTGCATCAGGTTGTTTCCCTTACAATTGTTTGCGCTGAATTTTTTCCGGGTTGTCCTGATCCGGAAAATATTGGTATATGGTGTACGCTACGTCCTTTTTCAGTTCCATGATGGATGCCATAATTTTTTGTAAAAGTCCTCTGGCGCCATTTTCCGATGTGTACGGCATGATAACCCCGATATTCTCCGTATCATATCTGCCGATAATATCAATATCCCGGATTCGATTATGTATTTTCCGGATCAGTTTTTGTGTTTTTTCCTGGCCGGACCGGGTTGAATTCATTTTTAACAGAAGGAGAGAGAACGCTTGTTCATTATAAGCCGATCTTTTACACTCAATTTCCAGCTTTTGATGAAATTCTTCTTCAGAGCGGCAGATGTTCCCCGCATGGAGTGTGTTTTTTCTGAAAAAGTTGTAAAATCGATTCATTACATGATACCATTTTGAATAACGATTTGTATTATAAAATAACGATCGCAATAATTATGTTTATTTTGCCTCAGAGTCAATAATCGATTTATAATTTTTTAGGCTGGGGAAACACCCT
The DNA here is from genome assembly GCA_945870015.1 of Desulfocicer vacuolatum DSM 3385. Classification (GTDB taxonomy): domain Bacteria; phylum Desulfobacterota; class Desulfobacteria; order Desulfobacterales; family SURF-7; genus QZKS01. Next base: position 8,327 of record CAMBQS010000029.1, on the reverse strand, counting down.
ATGCCGATGGATCAGGAGGGGGGAGCGATTCATGCTCATGAGACCAGCAGGACTCCTTCAGAATCGGGAGTCGGTGTGAAATAGGTGTTTTTTATCCGGAAATAGTTTCGTAAAAAAAGCAACATGGGTCTTCTGAAAGGGTAGATTTTTTTGGGGAAAAAGGTCAGCTTGTTGAGCTTGTCAAAGCCATCGATCATGCTGTCCGCACTCCATTGAACAGCATTACCGGATTGCTGAAAATCCCATGTATTAAACCGGTCTGCCAGTTCCGATGTGCGGAATTTTGCTTCAAAGAGGAGCGGTTTTTTCAGGATGAACGGTTTCATGGCCGAGGCCTTCTGAACAGACTGGGCTGCGGCCTGTCTTAACTTTTCTCTGCCCTGAATCAGGTATTGTCTGCTTTTTTCGCCGGAAGTATAGGTTTCTTTATTTTTGTCCACGACAACGGTCTTGATCCAGGGAAGGGCGGTTTTTGCCTGCTCTACTGCAATCTCTTCTCCGGAAACAAATCCAACAGGAATTCCAAAATCACCCAGATACCCTCCATACACCTCCATTTCACAGACATTTTTCCCGTTGATTTTGACTTCTGAAAAGATGCCATAGTGTGTATGGGGAAAAAAAGCGTCGGGTGTTCCGGATGCGGCATGGATCGCTACATATAAAACCAGGTCATAGTCCCTGATGTTTCCAAAAAAGGATGGCTGGATAAAATGACCGCCCACATAACCGGCTCTGGAATCCAGTTTGCGGATCAGACAGTTGAATCCGACTTCATGGGTATCTTTTACCGTAACCTTGTCCGCACCGCCGTCAAATGCACCCTGGATCACATGGTTTACGTCAGCCGTAAGGCATTCCCGGCCATACTGCCATTCGGCGGTTCCCATTTTGCACTGGCGCATACGCCAGATCCCGAAACTTCCTTCTAAGTCCGCAAATACACCTACATGCATTTTTTCCCTCTTTTTCCGGCAGCCAATTGAAAATAGATGCAATTTTCAAATGTCATGCAGGTTCCCTCAATCGTCAAAACCGATCCATGTTGTCAGGTTTTCCGCATCTTCCCGGTTTGTCTGAACCTGGTTGGCCGGGAAATCCAGGTCCGGATATCCGATGGCAATGGAGATGATGATCCGTTTGGTGTCCGGGATGCCGGCCATTGTCCGCACCACCTCGGGATACAGAACCCCTTGATCTTCAATACAGGTGCCAAGACCAAAATTCAGAGCAGCAAGGCAGATATTCTGCATGACCGCACCCACGTCAAGCAATGGGCCATGCTCGGACAAAGACCGGTCCGTCAGGATGACAATGGCCGCAGGCGCGTCAAAAAAACGGAAACCCCTTTCCAGCCACTGCGCCCTTTTTTCTTTATCCTCCCGCTTGATATCCATGAGTTTGAACAACTGTTTTGCCAGTTCAACCTGCCGGTTTCGATAAACACTTTCCTGGGACCAGCCCACAACCAGATGTTCCGGTTTCATTGGTTCCATATTGTGAAGCTTTTCAATAATGGCGGATCGAATCTGTTCCAGAACTTTTCCCGTGATCACCGCAAATTCCCAGGGCTGGGTGTTCATGGCCGATGGGGCACGGCAGGCAATATTGAGAATCTCTTTTATCATCTGCCTGGATATTTTCTGTTGCGTAAATGCGCGAATGCTTTTGCGGTTTTGAATGGCGGTAATCAGTTCCATTGCCGTCTCCTTGTTTATTCTTTTGACCTGTTGTTGATCGTATCCATCTGTTACGCAGCATCGCTGACAAACCGGTCTGGTTGTTATGGGTGGTCCTGTGGGTATTGATCGTAGGAGGTAAGAATTCCGATGACTCCCCGTTTCAGCGTATCCAGGGCCCATTCGGTTGAATGCTTTTCCGGAGATAAATACCATCGGGTTGCAATGCCCTGATAAATCGCTGAGATGGATCGGGCGGTTGAATCCGGATCCATTTTCCGGCTGAATATGTTTTGCTTTTTGCCTTCGATGATCGGCTGCTTTAAGAGATCGATCCAGTTGTTGATCCAGTTGCTGAAGATTTCCCGGTATTCGTTGTCATGAACCGCAATGGACATGAAATCGAATAATATCGGATACCCAAGGGTGGCTTCCGGATCATTGGCATCATACAGCCATCCAAAGGACAATAGCTGGTCCAGGGGATCGCTGTACCCGGCCATGGTTTCTTTTCCCCGTTGAAAAATCCGTTGAAAAAATTCCTTGAAAACATCCATGAACAGAGATTTTTTGGATTGATAATAGTGAGCCAATCCACCTTTGGACATGCCGGCAGCACGGCAGATATCGGCCATGGTGACGTTCCCACAACCGGACGTGGAAATGGTTGCCAATGCGGTCTCTATAATATGGTTTTTTCTTATTTTCTGAAGTTCTGGAATCGGTGGCATGAAAAGAGCTCCTCTTGGTTACCTACGCTTTTACACTTTTATACAAAATCGTCAATATAGGAGTTTCATGATGGCTCTGTTTTTTTCTGGGTTTCACGGAGACAAACATTGAGCTTTTTGACAAGATCCGACACATAGGGTTCATTCACGATATCAATATGTTTGTGCGCTCCCTTTACAATGTGCAGGGACACACCTTTCTGGGCCAGATTCCTCCATCCCAAAATCGCCGGGTCTTCCAGTTCTTTTGGACTGTATCGGTATTCCGGAACAAAGAGGGTGATATGACCAGGATACGTTCTATACTCGTAATTCATTGTGGCCCGCTCCGACATTTTAAACAAAATGGCCACATTCAGGTCATGGGGCAGGGGTTTCTTTTTCAGGATATAGTATTTCGATGCCAGTATCTGCAAGTTGGTCATGATCCGGTATGTTATGGCATCTGAGATCCTCTTTATCACATAGCGTGATTTGGCGCCCCAAGTGGGTTTGGATTCCATTGCAGCGGCTATCCGCTCCATCATCTTCGGCCTATGTATTTTGCGATGGGGATTGGAGGGGTCGAAAAGCGCAAGAAAGGCGACCTGCTCGCCCTGAGAATGAAGTTGCAAGGCCATTTCCAAGGCCACTGTTCCGCCAAATGAAAAACCACCCAGAAAGTATGGGCCGTTCGGCTGAACAGAACGCATCTCTTTGATATGGCTTTCCGCAATATCCGGGACAGTATAGTTGGAAACCAGACCATCTCCTTTACCATGCTTGAACCAGTTAAACCAGTAAAAGGGTTGTTCCGGATCCAGGTGAGGTGCCAGGGTTCTTGCCATGGCATAGACGCAAAAGAAAGGGGGTTTTGATCCATGCGGTTGAACCGGCACCAGGGCTTGCCATTTGGATGATTCTCCTTCATTGCGCAAAGCAGCAGCCAGACCGGTAATGGTAGGATTTTCATAAAGCAGGGCCAGCGCGAGACGCTGATCAAGAATCTGCTCGATTTCGAGCATCAGCCGGACAGCCTGCAAAGAGTCTCCACCCATGTCAAAGAAATTATCCTTCCGTCCGACTGCGGACAGACCAAGGATTTTTTTCCAGATCAATATCAGTTCTTCCTCAAGAGCGTCTATCGGTTTTGTATCGGAAGGTGATATCGCGGACTGAATATAGCCTTCAGGAGCAGGCAATTCATGATACGCAACCTTTCCATTTGGACTGAGAGGGATTTTTTCCAGCAATATGTAATGAGCCGGGAGCATGTAATCCGGCAGCATGCCCTGTAAAAAGGTTCGAAGTTCAGTACTTTTCGGGGCAGGGTTGCTACGGGGTACAATGTAGGCCAGAAGCTTTTTCTCATGATCACCGACTTCTGAAGCCACGACGACAGCCTGCGTAATTTCCGGGTGTGCGCTCAGCACCCGTTCAACCTCTTCAAGTTCAATTCGAAAACCCCGTATTTTTACCCGTCTGTCCCGGCGTCCTTTAGTAACAATGTTGCCATCCGGCAGGTAGCAGCCAAGATCACCTGTTTTGAAAATCCGGAATTCTGCTTCAGCGGCAAATGGATGGGAGATGAACTGAAGGGCTGTCTGCTCCGGCCGGTTCAGATAGCCTTTAGCAATCCGCGGGCCGGCCACACAAATTTCCCCCACCTCACCATATGAGACCGGTTGAAGATTTTCATTCAGGATATAGATGACTGTATCTGGAGTGGGAACACCAATGGGGACAAATCCTGTTGCCAATGTTGAATCCTTGGGGATTTGAAAAGAGCAGACCGTTCCGGAAGTTTCTGTCTGTGAATAAAGATTGATGATATCCGCATCATGCTTCAGACGCTGGTTCCAGCTATAAGCGATCTCCCAAGGTAAAGGCTCTCCTGTCACCAGAATACGCCTCAATCTGTTTCGCAGCAGCTCGCCAGCCTTTATAGGGTCCAGTTTCATGAAGGCATCGCAGCACAGGCTGAGAAAGCTCGGCACCGTATCCCAGTTTGTTACTCCACTTTTTTGGATCAGTTCGGCCAGTGCAAGAGGGTTCCGCCGATCTTCCGCATCCGCAACTACCAGTGCAGCACCTGAACATATGGGCAGAAAGATCTGGCGGATGGAAGCGGAGAAGGAGAAAGATCCGGTATGCAGACAGATATCGCGGCTATGGACATCGAAAGTCTGTTTCAGCCCAAGGAGATAGGAGGAAAGGTTCCCATGAGTGACAGCAACGCCTTTGGCCTTGCCGAGAGAGCCGGAGGTGTACATAATATAAGCAAGATCCTCTTTCTTGGTCTGCCGGGCAGGATGTTCATCATCCTTGGAATTGATTTTTTCCAGCAGAGAATCAAAGAAAACGATTTTGCCCGGATAATCAGGGAATTCCTTTTTTTCAGGGCTGTCAACGATCAGTATCCGGGTTTGGCAGTCTGAGAGCATTTCAGCCAGGCGTTTGGTCGGATAGTCCGGGTCCATGGGCACAAAAGCAGCTCCGGCTTTGAGAACCCCCAGAACAGCAAGGATGAATTTATGGGATCGATTCATGCAGATGGCAACCGGTTCATTGGCTTTCACTCCCATCAGGGATAGATTGGCAGCCACCTGGCCGGATTGATCATCTGTCTCTCCATAGGTCTGTTTTGTTTCCTGGAAAATCAGGGCGACTGCATCCGGCTGACGTAAAGCCTGATCTTTGAAAAGATCCATGGCCCATGTTTTCCGGATGGTTGTTTCTTCTTTATGCGTACGATCTTCAGTACTACCATAGCGGTGAAACGACAGTGTCTGTTTCCTGGGAAGTGTGACACCAGCTTCCGCCTCTGTTGTTGTTTCACCAAGCTGATTCGTCCCTGTGATTTTCAGTTTCAGGGATATGCTGTCATGGAGATCCGATCTTTCAGAGATGACACCATGATACCAGGTAGTGTCTCCGTAAAGGTTTGGAGCGACAATCTTCACAGAAAGCCAGTTGAGAAATCCATTATCTCCCATCCAGTTTGTAATCATGGGAGACAGACAGGCAAAACGCATCACACCCTGGTCAAAAGGTATCGGCATCCCCCGTTGAGAAGTCAGAAGAAAATCCTCATGCTGCTGGGAGGATTCGATTGACCAGCCGGTAACCGGGTTTTTTGCCGGAACAATGTGTGATCGGGCAAGGCTTCGGAATCCAGGGGCTCCTGCCTGGTAGGCCGGACCGACAGCCGATTGCCAGCAGATCAGATCGCCAATGGTCAGGGGGCCACGGACAAAGGTTGAAATTTTTTGCCCCTCCTTAAGTTCATGGTCATCCAGCCTTCGATTTCCATTGCGGGTTTCCTCCCGAAGGAGAGCAGCGATTTTTTCTATCTCTTTATCAGAATATTTGTAAATGGAGCGTTCGATCAGCAGTCGATCCTCATTTTTTGGAACACAGACCGTAGTGCCGGTACATTTTCCGACAAGCTGGTCATCCTGATTAAAATAACAGGTTTCCGATATGAGAAAGATTCTGCGTTTGTCCTCAGTTTCTTTTGTGTCAAAGAGATCAATGGGTTTGCTCGCGGCCTGTAATTTGTCATCTACTAAAATCGGCAGAAACCATTGATACTTCACCTCTCCGACCAGGAACCATAGCGGTACGTTCATGGACGCTCCATGCAACATGGGATAGAGAACGGAGGTAAGAAATGCAGGAGGTGCCAATTGCCGCCCAAAAGGGCTTTTGCATGCATAGTCAGGGTCCAGATACAGCGGATTGTCATCTCCAATTCCCAATGCAAAATGCCGAATGGCATCACCTGTCACATGGGTATTCCACTGGGGTCTTTCCCGGACTTCTCTTCCGATCAGTTTTTTTGACGCATCAACAAACTGGTTGATCCGGGCTGTTTTTTCGTTATTATCCATAAATGATGCTTTCCAATTTCAGAATTTTAAACACCATCTTTTGAATATCAAAGGCAATGGCTTTGATCAGTTTCTGTTCCTGATCGGTCAACCGGGCAAGGCTGTCTATGAATGTACCGGCTATGCGGAATTCCATGCTGGCTCCATCCTTATCATACCCTGTAAACCTTCATCACTTCATCGCCCAGGTGATTGATGACCTTGACGGCGATTCTGCCGGATGCAGGCTTGTGGAAGGGCCGGGAAGTGTCGCTGTGGAGGGTTTCCCAGGCATCCTGGTTGATTTCGGCTTTGAGTGTTGTCTTCAGGGATTTGTATGGATCGTTTGCACCGAGGAAATAGGCGTGGCGGACAAAAAAGCTTTCCTCGTTGTAATCCGTGTCAATGAACCAGCAGGCGATGCCGTCGGCTCCGTCGCTGCGGACTTCTCCGGTGTTGGGATGAAAGACATCGACACCGTTTATTTTTACCTGAATGGTGTCGTTATCTGGTTTAAGGATATCAATATCCGGTTCGCCGAAGATGACAAACAGATTGCCTTTTCCGGTGTTTTTGAGGTCGTCGGCCATGTGAAGGTCAGCGTTCATCCGGGCTTTGAGGATGGGAATATTGCCGAGATTTTTAAAATCCGACGAATGGGCATCGTAGTTGAACGCGCAGGTGATCAGGGCATCAAAACCAGCATCTCCGGCTTCTCTGGCAGCAGCCACCAGATCCGGGCGGGACACGGTTCCGAAGTCCGGGCCGATAAAAATCCCGGCGCGTTTTTCTGCGCCTTTCTGCTCATCGCCTTCCCAGTATCGGCCTTCCGCGCAGATGTAATGACCCGGCCAGGGTGTGAGGGATGAGAAGGTGATTTTATCGTCCTTATGGGCCTGCTGCACACCGGATGTTTTCAGGTTTTCCAGAATCACCTGGACAAAATCGTATTCTCCGCCATAACGGGCTTGGGATTCAGCCACGGTGTCCAGGATTTCGTCATCCGGCCCAACAGATAGAACCCGGTGAGGGGAAAGGCTTTCAACAGTGAACGGCCCGGCCACCCGGACTTTCTTTTTATCCTCATAGGGTTTGTCATACAGATATTCGGAATCCGCTTTGGCGGCAATGGATGCGTCAATCTCTTTCTGTCGGGCGATGCGGTGTTTCCACCACTCGCCATGATTTCTTTTTGCATCATCCGGCCATGATCTATCCGCGTCACGGGGGATTTCCCACTCTTCCCAGGATTTGCCAAGAGTTGAATTCATTGATTCACGCAGGGGCTCAAGGGTTTGCTGGAATTTTTCCCAGATCACGTCGATTTCCGTATTGTTGGCAATGGATTTCAGGGTGATGTGGGGAACGCGTTCGTACACAAACCCCTGACGGATGTTGCTGTAAACCGGTTTGGTTGACGGAGCTTTTTGTGTGATTTCCCCTTCCTTGAGCTGGCCCTCCCGGCTGTCCGCCAGCAGGTAATAGGGATAGCGTGCGCCCATGATCCGGGCACGGGCCAGGGCAAGAGCAACGCGGGATGTGTCGATGGTGATCCATCGGCGTCCCCATTGTTCGGCAACATAGGCGGTTGTGCCGGAACCGCAGGTAGGGTCGAGAACGAGGTCGCCGGGGTCTGTGGACATGAGGATACAACGTTCGATAACCTTTGCCGAAGTCTGAACGACATAAATCTTCCCAGCGACACCGGTGTCATCCCAAAAGTTTGCGACATGAGTTCCTGGGAAATCCTCAAGATGTCTTCGGTATCGGAGCGTCTTGTCACCCTGTCTTATTCTATCTGCTTTTTTCAGTCGGTAGAGACCAATACGGTTAGTTTTCCAATTCGTGCGGTGGAAGTGCTTTCCTTGGAACTCAATATCCACTGTCGTAGCTTCGCTAGAACTCTCCGAGTTGAGTGATGTGAGTTGAAAAAATTGTGCCCCATCGTTTTCAAGTTGTTTAATACTCTTTGGATCATCACGCTCTTGTTTGATAAGGGAGCGCTCTCTCAAGTCTGGAAATCTGACTTGATCGTATCGCATTCCAGTGCCCTGTCCTTCGCCTAT
>CAMBQS010000028.1 GCA_945870015.1 Desulfocicer vacuolatum DSM 3385 | reverse complement strand
ACCAACCTGACGCCATTGCGGGTTGTGTTTGCCGGGGAAACAGAACAGATCCCTACAGAGTCCGGATCAGGCGATACAGAACAGATCCCTGCGGAGTCTGGATCAGACGATGACACGGAGTCTGGATCAGATGATGACACGGAGTCCGGATCCGGCGATGACGATGACAGCACCTGTTTTATCCAGGCTGCCTCAAAAGGGAAATACGCAAACAGCCTTTTGACCCTGTTCTCTTTATCGGCGGTCTTTGCTTTTGTTGGGGTGCTGAGCCCAAAAGGTTAATAAATAATCAGTGGGGAGTGTTGGTCGGTTTTTCGATGAAAATATTTGTGAGAAATATCAGGGTTTTGTTACACCCCCCCTTCATCCCCCCTCAAGGGGGGAATAGTGTAACACTTTTAATTGCACCCTTGGGCATGGCTGATTTTCAGGGATTTTATTTATGAAAAAAAATATAGTGAGTACCCTCTCATGCGTCCTGATCTGCTGGATCTGTTTTTCAACTGCTGCCTTCTCCCTCCCGGTAAAAATCACGGATGCACATGGAAAAATAATAATCATTCAAAAGACTCCTGCCCGGGTCGTCTGTCTGGTCCCATCGGCTGCCGAAACGCTTTTCAGGATCGGCGCTGGAACGGCCATTGCCGGCTTAACTTACCATGACACCTATCCTCCAGGGGCTTCCCTGAAAACGGTTGTGGGTGGTTTTTTCGACCCGTCCCTCAATAAAATCGAAATGATCAAACCGGACATGATCATTCTTTCCGATATTCACACAGAAGTAAAAGAAAAGTTCTCCGGTTCGGACTGTCTGATGGTTGAGATGAAAACAACTTCCCTGTCCGACAGCTTTTCCGATATCATGCTGCTCGGAAAGATCTTTCACCGGGAAACCCAGGCAGAGGAGATTATAACGCAGATTCAGCAGGAACTTGAACTGGTCGAAAGGAAGATCGCAACCATTCCAAAAGAAAAAAGAAAACGGGTGATCCGTCTCATGGGGCGCGACCAGATAATGACCCCTGGAACCGATTCCTTTCAGAATGAAATGATTCGGGCAGCCGGTGGAATCCCCCACCCTTTCAACAAAAAAGGGGATATCATTGAAGTGACAAAAGAGGAGTGGATCCAATTCAACCCCCAGGTGATCTATGGATGCGGTGGAGACAAAAAAACAGCCGAATCTTTTTTCAGCAGGCCCGGCTGGAAAGATGTGGAGGCTGTAAGAAACCAAAATATTCATTACTTCCCATGCGACCTTACATGCCGGGCTGCAACCCATACGGGATATTTTGTCTCCTGGCTTGCTGCAGATATATATGGGGATGCTTTTTTAAACAAAAATGCCCTTGTCAAAAAAAATAATATCATTGCTTCACGAACGATTCAAATTAACCTTGATTATCTTAAGGATGTCCGCATTCTTTATAGCCGGATTTATGATTTTACCCATAAAACCCTGGTCATCAATTTTGATAAACCTCTTTCCGTTGTATCCACGCTTGAAGGAGAGCGATCCAATATACAAACCGTGGGAAATCACTTCTCCCCTCCCCAGTATTGGGCCATGGCGCATAACTGCGGTCTTGAAGGCCTCCGAAATCAGATATATGCGGTCATCGGTCAGAATACAAAAAAATCAAGCTTTCTCTTCACCGGGGCGGACATGGATAATCTTTCCATACAACAGGAAACATTCAGGGAGATGCGGGTGCATGCGATGATTACCGCTGGCGTGGAAAGCAATGCCATGCGCATGTCCAAAGATGAGGGGCTCTATTATGAACCCGGTACCATCAACGTCATCCTCATGACCAATATGAAACTGACCTCCAGTGCCATGACCCGTGCCATCATCACGGCAACCGAAGCCAAAACCGCAGCTTTATCGGATATGGACATCCGGAGCAGTTACGGTTCAGGGGCTTATCAGGCAACCGGTACCGGAACAGATAATATTCTGGTTGTAGAAGGTACCGGAGTGCAACTGGATAACAGCGGCGGCCATACCAAGCTGGGTGAATTGATTGCCCGTTCTGTATACAAAGGTGTTCAGGAAGCCGTTGGCAAGCAGAACCGGCTGACCACATCACGGAATATCTTTCAGCGGCTCGAAGAACGTGATATAACCGTTTCCGGTCTGATTGGAACAGAAAAGTGCGACTGCGGTCGTGACCCCAATGTTTTTTCCGGTGCGGTTGAATCCCTGCTTCTTGATCCGCAATACGCAGGTTTTATGGAAGCAGCACTATCTGTAAATGATGACTATAATAAAGGACTGATAAAAGACCTGTCATCTTTCAAAGAGTGGGGTCAACACATTGCAGAACAGATTGCAGGTCGTGAGATTCCTAAAATGAAAGATATTGTGGTGACAGATACCCTGCCACCTGTATTGAAAATTGCTTTCAATTCGCTGCTGAATGGTATTTATTACCAGGAACAAACAGAATAAATGAAACCGATCCTTCAATCCATCATCGCTATTGCTTTTCTATTGCCCGGCCTTGCCTGGGGAGAATCCCTCACCACTCCACAACGGATTGTTTCTTTAGGACCGATCCTTACGGAGATGATCTATCTGCTCAAAGCGGATCAACAGCTTATAGCCAATACTAACTATTGTATTGCGCCGGAGGAGGCCAAAAACAAGGAAAAAATCGGTTCGATGATTGAGATGAATGTTGAAAAAATTGTCAGCATGCGGCCTGACTTGGTGCTGGCCAGTCCGCTTTCCAAAGAAAAGCAGCTTTCCATGCTGGAAAATTTAGGGGTGCGTGTAAGACGCACGGTGAATCCAAAAACCTTTTCCGAAATGTGTCAACTGACCATGACCATGGGTGAACTTCTGGGAAAGGCAGACAATGCCCGGAGTGTGATTGACAGTGCAAAAAAAAATGTCGACGCGATCCTGTCCGTGACCCGGAGCTTACCGAAAAAGAAAGTTTTTATGCAGATCGGGATCAAACCCCTTCACGCTGCAAACCAGGACACATTTCTCAATGAATATATTGAATATGCGGGAGGGATCAACATCACCTCCTCTGAAAAAACCGGCGTATACAGCCGGGAGAAGGTATTGAAGGATAATCCGGATGTGATTCTCATTGCAACCATGGGATCATCTGAAGCATCCGGAGAACATGAAAAAAAAGTTTGGGAGCAGTATCCATCTCTGAAAGCCTCAAAAAATAAGGAGATCTATGTCCTGAACTCTTATCTGGTATGCAGCCCTACGGTTGTTACATTTGCAAAGGCAGTGAGAGTGATTGCGCAGATACTGCATCCTGAAATCGAAGCACTGAAATGAAAAACAGAAAAATACAAAACTGGTTTTTGATGCTGCTGATCCTGATTGTTCTTTTGCTCATAGCCTGTATCTTTGCTCTCTGCACAGGAAGTGCCGGAATCCCTGTACAGAAAATACCGGATATCCTGATCAACGGAGAAGGCACGGTGGAACACAGCATTCTTTTCAGTATCCGGCTGCCGAGACTTTTGCTGGCCCTATCCATCGGAGGGGCATTAAGTCTTGCCGGCGTTCTTCTCCAGGGAATGTTCCGGAATCCCCTTGTTGAACCCTATACACTCGGTATCTCCGGCGGAGCCAGCCTGGGAGTATGCCTGAATATCATATTCAGATGGTATACTGTTCTGGGTGTTATTGCATATCCGCTTTCCGGCTTTATAGGGGCGCTACTGGTGATCGCAATTGTTTACAGCATCAGCATCAAAAAAGGAGATCTCAAAACCAACAATATGCTGCTCATCGGTGTGATGATCAGTTTTGTTTCATCGTCGGTTGTCATGCTTCTCATGGCCATTTCCCGCAGCGAAGACCTGCACAGTATCATTTTCTGGATCATGGGTTCCCTGGATGAACCCAACATGATTCTGGTCAAAATATCCGTTACCATATCCATTGCAGGACTCATACTCTCCTACTTTTTCTGCCTGGATCTGAATGCCCTTGCCCTGGGAGAGGAAGAAGCGATTCATCTTGGCGTTCAAACAGAACGGACCAAACGCTGTCTGTTTATCATCGCCTCGATCCTGACCGGAATGAGCGTATCCGTAGCCGGTATCATCATGTTTGTGGGATTGATTGTTCCCCATTTCATGCGGATGATCGCAGGCCCGGATCATCGGATTCTCCTGATCAGTTCATTTATTTCCGGCGCGGCTTTCCTGACTATTTGCGATGTGATTTCCCGAACCATTGTTGCTCCCCTTGAACTTCCCGTGGGAGTCATTACCGGTATTATCGGCGGTGTCATCTTCATCTATGTTCTCAGCCGGAAGCAGGTCTCACTATGACCGAGGCAATCCTTGAAATAGACCATCTTTCCTGCGGGTATGGTACCAAAACAGTCATTCATGATGTCAGCCTGAAAATCGTTGCCGGTGAGATCATAGGCATTATCGGTCCCAATGGTTCCGGTAAAACCACCCTGCTCAAATCCATTACCAATATTGTCAGACCTGAAAAAGGGAAAATCCTGTTTCAAGGACGGATGATTCCATCCATTCCCCGGAATGAACTTGCCCGGAAAGTGGCGGTTGTCGGCCAGATTGTTGAACCGGCCATGATGACCGTTCAGGAGTATATCCTGCTCGGCAGGCTGCCCTATTTCCGGAGATACCAGTTTATGGAAACCGGAAAAGATATACTCCTGGCGCAACGATACATGACACTGACCGATACCGATAAATTGAAAGATCAATTGATGAGTCAAATCAGCGGCGGCGAAAGGCAACTGGCTTCCATTGCCCGTGCCCTTGTCCAGGAGCCACGGCTTCTTCTCCTTGATGAGCCGACTTCCCATCTGGATATCACGCATCAAGCCCAGATCCTCGGTCTGATTCAAAGGTTGAATCAGGAGCTTGGACTCACGGTTCTGATGGTGGTACATGATCTCAATCTGGCCAGCGAATATTCCAACCGGCTGGTGCTTCTGAACAAAAAAAACGGTCATCTCTACCGGACAGGAACGCCGGAAGAGGTGCTGACGGAAAAAGCAATTCAGGATGTCTATGGTACACCGGTAGTTATTGAAAAAAATCCCCTATCGGGAAAGCCATGTATCTTTCTTGCAACCCAAAACATAATATGAGGCTTTACAATGATTGAAATATTTAAAGATGGAGGGGTTGTGATGTATCCGCTCCTTGCCTGTTCCATCATCACCCTGACCGTGATTATCGAACGAACCTTTTTCTGGATAAAGGTAAGCATGAATTATCACCAGGATGTAATCGATAAAATCCTTGAGTTGAGTCAAACCGCGGACTGGGAGGCGATTCGAAAAATAGCCAGTGGTTCCAAAAACTATATTGTCCGGACACTTGTAAGTGGTATCCTCCACCGGGATTATTCGATGGTCAAAGCCATGGAGTCAGCGGCTTCAGAAGAGATCCGGAAAATGCGGAACTACATGGGTGTGCTGGACACCATGATCACTGTGGCACCGATGCTGGGAATTTTAGGAACTGTGACAGGCATCATCACTTCTTTTAATGTGCTTGGGGAGGGTATTGAAAATCCTCAGGCAGTAACAGGAGGAATTGCAGAAGCATTGATCACCACAGCAGCCGGTCTCATGATTGCGATTCCTACCGTATTCCCTTATAATTATTTTACCTTAAAAATTGAACAGGCCGCTCTGTCGATCGAAAAATATGCAACCGGTCTTGAAATTGTGTATGAGAAATTGGAAAGCCATTCTAAAAAGGAAAGAGAGGCCATGGAATGAAACTCACGGTTCAGACTGGGAAAAAAATCAGAATCGAGATGGTTCCCATGATTGACGTCATCTTTCTGCTCCTGGCATTTTTCATCTACTCCATGCTTTCCATGGCTGTACATCGCGGAATGTTTATAAACCTTCCATCCTCCTCTGTTGCAGAAATCGAAAAAAAACTGGTACTGTCCGTAACGGTAGCGACAGACGGTTCTGTATGGATTGACAAGACACAAGTGCCCCTTGCAGGCCTGACGCATATGTTGCACGAGCAGGCAAAAGGGCATCATGATCCGGGTATCCTTCTTTTTGCAGATCGATCCCTTCCATACCAGAAGCTGTTTTTGGTACTGGATAAAATCAAACAGGCTGGTTTTGAAAAAATTTCTCTCCAGGCAGAGGCGGAAAGCAAATGAGGTGGCTTTTCCTGGCAGCCATGTTGTCTTTTTTATTTCATGGTCTTTTTTTTACACTTCATTTTGACTGGATAAAAGAGAGCCGGATGACAAGGCCCAAGGATAGAACCATCGCTGTAGGACTTTCCTATAAAAAGCCGGAGCGACCTTCTTTTGTTCAGAAGACACATTCAGTTCAAAAACCAACTGAAAAGAAAAAAAAACCTCCTCAAAAAATCGAAAAAATCATATCCAAACCCATTCCGCAGAAAGTTGTACCGGTTCCTGAAAAAATAACACCCCAGACCGATAATCGCTCCATCCAAGAGGAGTCATCCGATAATTTACCAGAGCCGGATATGTCTACTGAACAAAATAGTCATAACCCCGGACGCTTATCCGGCTCAACTGACCAGAACCCGGATAAAAACATTTCAGCCGCTTATGAACTGCGTGAAGCCATCCCGGCATATAAGGACAATCCTCCTCCGGTATATCCCAGAATTGCCCGCCGGAAAGGACACCAGGGCACAGTCATCCTTGAAGTTCTGGTAAATCAAAATGGAAAGGTCGAGGATCTCAGGGTCTATCAATCCAGCGGTTATCCTACCCTGGATGATGCGGCATCCACCTCGGTATTTCAATGGACTTTTCTGCCTGGAATGAAAGATAATCAGCCTGTTGAAATGTGGGTTACACTGCCTGTACGTTTTCAGTTACAATAAAATTCATCATCTTTTCCAAAAATAAGTTGTCTTTTTATACAATATATAGCATATAAAAAAAAGAATAAACACTACATATATGATCATAATAGATCTTAAACATTCAAAATAATCTCAAAGGATTTCAAATGTCAGAAGAGCAGATTGTAAAAGACATCGAAGAGATGATGCAGGTTGTTCAAAAAGAAAAAGAAGAAATGATTAAAATGCTGGCCTTGTTAGAAGCAGAAAACCAGAAAGATCTTTTCCCGGAGCAGACAACCCTCTCGATCCGCCAATAATGTCCCGGATAATTCGCCCCTGTGTCGCACTGCCCTCTTCCATAGGTTCCAGACGTGGTTTTGTATCATGCCTGACCATCCGCAACCGTTTTGTTTTTCGGCCGTATGATATCCGGATACTCCTTCCGGATCTGTTGAAATATCTTCTTTTGCAGGGCAAGCTTTTTTATCAGCATATCTTTTTCCATAATCAGATGCTGTAATTCCAGGGCTCTTTCGACTGTGTTCCGGAAATCCATCACATTCCAGGGTTTGACGATAAATTTATATATCCCTGCTTCATTAACCGCTTTCATTGCCGTCTCTTTTTCCGCAAAACCGGTTAACATTATCGTTATGATGTTCGGATACTTTTTCTTTGCAATTTTTAAGAATTCAATCCCGGAAATACCGTCCATACGCTGGTCACTGACGATCAGATTCACTGGATGCTGAACGAGCCTATCCAGGCCTTCTTCTCCGCTTTTTGCTGTAATCACTTTATACTCATTTTTTTTCAGCGTATCGGCTGCAAGATCAAGAATTACCTGTTCATCATCAACAACCAGTATGCAGTGCTTGCCCATTTGCCGCCTCCATAATACGCTACGAGATTATCACTCGAATACAAAACAAATTGAATCAGATATCAACCTCAACCTGTTGGTGGATGATTTTATTGATATATGGAAATTTTCTTTCCAATTTTTGGAGTATGATGTCATTTTTTTTGATTTCTTCCAATAACCGTCTTTTTTCCATAATCATATTTTTAAACTCAAGCCCCCGAGAAATATTAATTCTTAAGTCAAAGGAATTCCATGGTTTCTGAATAAATCGATATACACCGGCTTCATTAATAGCCCGCAGGGTTGTATCGAAATCCATCTGGTCAGCCAGCATAATCGTTACAACATCCGGATACTCTTTTTTTACAATCGTTAAAAATTCCAGGCAGTCCATGTCGAGAATTGACTGATCCGCCAGTACAATATCAATATGGCTGTTCCGTAATCTGGTAAGCCCCTCACTGCCGGTTTTTGAAAAAATAATGTCATAACTGATCGTTCCCAGTGCATTTTCAATAGTCTTGAGAACATCATTTTCATTGTCAACAACCAGAACCGTTGCTTTTCCCATCTTATAAAATCCTTGCTGAAGTATCGTACCTGTCAACAATCCATGCCTGAATAGTTAAAAAGCCTGAGTATTGTATCACTTATGCTTCTTGAGATCGCCTGAAAGTCAGATATATTTGAGCAGGTTGTAACTTGAAAAATTGTCATTTTTTTTTTTGAAAGGAAAGCACAAACAAAATGATAACGGATTGCGAAAAAATGATTGATCAGGGCAACTCAATCTATTTTTTTTCGGAAGGAACCCGGTCTAAGGATGGAACGGTCAAGCCCTCTAAAAAGGGTGCATTTGTGCTATCCAAAAAAAAAGAACCAGCCAATTTTACCCATAGCGATTATCGGCACAACCAATGCGTTGCCAAAACACAGCCTGAACTTTCATGGTTTTCATAAGATACAAAATCCAGTATTTTCAGTTCTTTTCTGGACATCAGCTTTCGCCGGTGTGACGCTTTTCAATCGTTTTGAAATTGGCTCTCTTTTGCAGGTTCGGTGGGCAACATCATCCTGCCTTACACCCACCGAACCTGTCAGATATTTTATTCATCAAGATTTTACATAAATCCCTTTGCTGATACTCCGGATCAAATTTCGATTCTTTGCTTTATAAATAATGTTTGCAATTTTCTTGTCATCAAATCCGGTTTTCTCCTTTATTTTGGATGTGTCTATACCCTGTTTGCTTCTTGATATGATTTCTATTACCATATCAAAAGCGGTTCCCGGATCTGCTGCTTTTTTCCCCGATGCGTTACTTTTCCTGCTGCTTTTTTCTGACACTTTTGTTTTCTTTGAAAACCCCTTACCCGCTGAGCCTTCAACCGCCTTAATCGCTTTGTCAAGCTGGTTGTTGATTGCCCTGATACCCTTTACTACAAGCTGTAAGTCTATCTTCATTTTTTTCATAACCTCAATTCCCTCCTTTTCCGATTGGCTACCTTGATCAGGAATTCTTACATTCACTTCCTATATTTAAAGCTGACCCAGCATCACACGCATTCTCTGACAACATGGAAACTGAATACATCATATACGAACAGGGATTCCGTTTGGTTTTGAGATTATTTCGAATTCACCATACATCATTTGTGAAAAATAAGAAAGTATTAATAAAAAGAAAATTCAATATTGTGAACCGGTTAAAAAAATCTGTCCGTCCTTCTGTTCAAAGATCACGAAATATCGCGAGATCGTATCAGTAGCAATGGCCGGTCAACCGCTTGAAGTATTCCGGCTGCTACACTCCCGTAAAAAACGCGGGATAGTCCGCTCCTGCCATGACTTGCCATTGCAATCAGGTCAACATTTTCGCTCTGAGATACTTCAATAATGGTATTGACAACAGCGCCTATCAATGATCGTTTGTTCGTTATGATTCCAGACTCTCTGAATTCACCTTCAATGCCGGAAAGGTACTCCAATGCCTCTCCCAACTTTCGATTACTCTCCCCCTGGCTTTCCTCGACAAGAATGCCCTTATAGCCATCACTCACGATAATCGGCCGTATGACCTGAAGAAACATGACTTCCGAACCGTTAACCTTGGCCAAATTTTTCACATGAGGAAGAATCTTTTCCGCTCGGCTCGATCCATCCAATGGCACAAGTATTTTTTTATACATATGTCACCTCCTTCCCGTACTTCTGAAGTTCTTCAAAAACCGGGTTTCTATCATGTTCACCTGAAAAAATTAACATCTTGTTATGTTAAGATAATAAAAAATTATTCGATCCCTTATCAATATTTTACAGTTTATCGGCAACTCTTCATTGTGTCAAGAATTTAAAGATGTTATAAGAAAACAAAATGCTGTTCTTCTTTCATCGTAAAACGCTTTGCTTCCACCGGATTTTTACTATTTTTTTACGTAAAAATTTTCATCAGAAAGTGAAAGGGGGTGAGGGTTTGAAGTAAAAAAGTATATTTGAATTGCTGTACATCGATAACGTTTTCTATGTTCATCAACTGCTTACACTGACATCATAGGGATAGGAGAAAAAAATGAAAAAAATGATGATTTTACTTTGCTGTTTGAGTCTTTTGACGATTTGCGGTTGCGGTAGCGATAGTGCCACACCTGAAGATTTTGGTAAAAACTATATCCAGAAACAATTCAGTGGTATTCCATGTGACCTGGAGGATATGGATTTCACCGTTACGGAAGAGGAAGATAATACCGCCACTGTTACGATCGAAGGGGACATCAAATACAAAGAAACCCTGTGTCTGGTAAAAAAGGATAATCAATGGGTTTTGGCCCAAGGCGCTGCAAAAAAAGCCCAAAAAGAATCTCCTAAAAAAGATCTGCCGGAAAAAACAGCTCCCGCCGGTCATGAATAAACCATAAAAATAAACCAGGTTGCCATTTTCAAAATGGCAACCTGGTTTATCGATTTACTTCCCTGTAATTTATATTTGATCTCTGCTATGGAGGATCGCATTATATTTTTTTTCAAGCGTACGATATTTTTCTGTAAGG
This sequence comes from Desulfocicer vacuolatum DSM 3385, assembly GCA_945870015.1. GTDB lineage: Bacteria > Desulfobacterota > Desulfobacteria > Desulfobacterales > SURF-7 > QZKS01. The sequence continues at coordinate 7,398 of CAMBQS010000028.1, read as the reverse complement.
CTTCCGTATTCAAGTATTAACCTTGCATTTTGTTTTCGCTCTGCAAGAAACAGACGAACGATTTTACCCAATATTTTATTTTGAACCTGATCGATCTTTTGCTCAAGTACGGTCTTGTTTTCTCCGGCTGATATTTCAAGTTCCCGAACCTTGCCTTCAATGCGTTGTATATCTTTTATCAGATCCTTGCCGCATTCAGCCAGCGGGGGGGAGCTCTGTTTATTCTTTTCGTCATGTTCATTCAACGGATTGAATTGCACAGATGGATTTTCTCTTACTCTATCTGCCATAATGCCTATTCCCTCTTTATCATCAATCACCTGCTGAACGATGTATTTCCCGATTTTTCCAATTTCATCTGCAAAACCATACACAAGGCAGCTATCACACAACAGGTTAATGATCCTTGGAATTCCGCCGGAGCAGTTGTATATCATGTCCATCGCATCCTGCAAAAAAATATCCGGGCTTCCACCGGCAGTTTTCAATCGATAGGCGATATAGTCATAACACTCCTTTCTGGTTACAGGAGACAGGTGATAACTAACCGCAATTCTTTGAGAAAACTGAGCAAGGTTCGGTTCTTTTAATCTCTTTTTCAGTTCCGGCTGACCAACGACCATGATCTGTAACAGAATCTCTTCATCGCTCTGAAGGTTTGAAAGCATCCTGACTTCCTCAAGTGCTTCATCCGTGAGGTTTTGTGCTTCGTCAATGATGATGAGAACCTGTTTTCCCATCTTGTATTGTTCAATTAAAAACCGGTACAGGGTTTCCAGTTCCTTTGATTTATCTCCCTCTGATGTTGGAAGTTCAAACTCCATAAGGATCAGCTTGAGAATCTGATCGGACGTGACATTGGTATTTAGAATCACCCCCACTTCCATCTCAGATTCCATCTTATTCAAAAGATATCGAATCAATGTGGTTTTTCCCATACCGATTTCACCTGTCAGCATGATAAAACCGCTTTTTTCCGATAGACCATATTCCAGATAGGTTAATGCATTTTCATACCTTGGGCTTAAAAAAAGAAAATTCGGGTTGGGTACGATTTTAAAAGGTTTTTCATTCAGATTATAGAATTTTTTATACATGTCATTTGATTCCCATCAAGACCGGTTATGGATGTTTTATATTATGGACCCAAAAACAATTCAAACTCTTTGTTGATCGAATGATAATAAATGATATATGTAACAACTTTCGTAATTGTCCATATCCGTACAGGAGGTTCCTGGATTGTTTGAACCAAATCAAATATTGAAGATGAATTGAAACAAATCATGAATTTTCAAACCCGGCCCATTGAATTGCTGGCACCTGCCGGCAATTTTGAAAAACTTGAAATTGCAGCTCACTATGGTGCGGATGCTGTATATCTTGCGAACAAAGAGTTTTCACTACGCAATTTTTCAGGAAATTTTACCCTGGATGAAATGGAAAAGGCAATTTCATTTTCCCATAAAACCAATATCAAGGTTTATGTAGCCTGTAACATCTATGCAAGAAACCAGGATCAGCCGGGAATTGATGACTATCTGAAAAATCTTGGCCGGATTGGGCCGGATGCCCTGATTTTTGCTGATCCGGGTGTTTTCCTGTCTGCCCGGAATCTGATTCCGGATATTCCACTCCATTTAAGCACCCAGGCGAATACAACCAATTACCATGCCGTTCAATTCTGGGAAACCCTTGGTGTAAAAAGAGTCAATGTGGCCAGAGAGTTGTCCCTTGAAGAAATCAAGGAGATCCGCCGGAAAACCTCTGCTGAAATTGAAGCCTTTGTTCATGGAGCCATGTGCATCTCATACTCCGGCAGATGCCTGCTCAGTTCTTTTTTGACCAAAAGGGACAGCAATCAGGGAAAATGCAGTCACCCCTGCCGCTGGAATTATGCTGTTGTTGAAGAATTGAGACCTGGAAAATTCATGCCCATTGAAGAGGATTCCCGGGGCTCTTATATTTTTAACTCAAAAGATCTGTGCATGATCGAACACATTCCGGAAATGATACAAGCCGGGATCACGTCATTTAAAATTGAAGGCCGTATGAAAACGATCAACTACCTAGCCTCAACTGTCAAAGTATATCGGGAAGCAATCGACAGTTATTGCTCCGCCCCGGAAACCTATCAGGTAAAGAAAGAATGGATCGAACAGCTTTGCAGTATCACCCACAGAGATTATTGTACTGGTTTTTATTTTAATGACCCAGATCAGGTTACGCCCAATTACCAGAATGCAAATCCACTCAAGGGCCATACTTTTATCGGAAAAATTCTTGAAAATACGGTACAAGGACTGACCCTGACAGAGGTTAAAAATAAAATCTTTGTCCATGATCCTGTCGAGATCATTACGGCCAAAGGCCCTCTTCATCTTGACAAGATTCATGAAATCATCAATTCATCCGGAAGAAAAATTGAATTTTCACAACCAGGCTCCATCGTGAACATCCGGTTTGAAACTGCATACCATAAAAATGACCTGATCCGAATAACAGGAGAGAGGACTTGAAAGGCTTCAGGCAGGGGTTGGATTCAACAGAAAACATGGGGAAATCGATTGCCGTATTTGGAACCGGTTCCGATGTGGGCAAAAGTATTATCACAACCGCTCTCTGCCGATTTCTTTTTGAAAAAAAAATAGATGTTGCCCCGTTTAAGGCCCAGAACATGTCCAATAATTCCGGTGTGACTCCGGAAGGATTGGAGATCGGCCGTGCCCAGATTGTCCAGGCAGAAGCATCTGGTATCCCGCCCCATGTGGATATGAATCCGATCCTTTTAAAACCAACAAGCGAAGTCGGCGCACAGGTTGTTCTGCTTGGAAAACCCCTGGAAAATCATACCGCAGTTGAATATCATGAAAAAAAGAAAAGCTTCTTTTCATGTGCTTCTGCTGCCCTTGATCGTTTGCGGTCTGTTCATGAAATTGTTGTGATGGAAGGTGCTGGTTCCTGCGCTGAGGTCAATCTCATGCAACAGGATATTGTGAATTTTCAGATGGCGGAATATGCGGACGCACCGGTTATACTGGTTGCAGATATCCATCGAGGCGGCGTTTTTGCCCAGATTGTAGGAACCCTTGCGTGTATGTCAGCTCAAGAAAAGGAGCGGATCAGAGGCGTAATCATCAACCGGTTTCGGGGCGATCTCTCTCTCTTTGATGAGGGAATTCGATGGCTTGAAAAAAAAACCGGAAAAACCATTTTCGGGGTTCTCCCATGGTTTCATCATATCCGGATTGAAGAGGAGGATTCTGTCGTGATTGAGAAGACAGATACTCCTCCTGCCGTATCCGGAGACACCCTGATGATCGCAGTAATCCGGCTTCCGCATATTTCCAATTTTACAGATTTCCATCCCCTTTCGGACATAAATGGTATTTCTCTCCATTTTATCGATAAACCCATGGATCTATCTGTTTTTGGTGCCGTGGTCCTTCCGGGCTCCAAAAATACAAGATCTGATTTGCACTGGCTGCAAAAAACCGGATGGGCAGAGAAAGTAATTGAACATGCTTCCAAAGGTGGATATATACTTGGCATTTGTGGAGGGTATCAGATGCTGGGTCTGATGATTCATGACCCTGATGGACTGGAAGATTCTTCCGGTTCCAGCCATGGTCTTGGCTTGCTCCCGGTTGAAACAACACTGTCCGCCCCCAAAACCACTACCCTGACATCCTTTTCATGGGATGATCAGGCCGGAACCGGGTATGAAATTCACATGGGACAAACCATCCGGGGTGATGCCAAGCCCCTGTTTCAGGTTCATTCTCAAAACCAAACCCTTTGCAGCCACGAAGAAGGCTGCATAAACAAGGATTCACGGATTATGGGCACATACATCCATGGACTTTTTGATATGCCGGCAATCACCCGGAAATGGCTGGAAACGATCGGGCATGGCCATATCCATGTTGACAAAACCGGAGGCCTTGCAGCAAGAGAAAGAGAATATGAAGAATTATCCAAACATTTTCAAAAATATATAAACACAGAATTGATTCTGGATCTGCTTTGAATAAAGAACAATAGAGAAAGGGTCCATCCGTATGCCGGACAAAATATTGGTCATTGGGGGGTGCCGCAGTGGAAAAAGCAGCCATGCGCTTGAACTGGCAGAAAAGATTTCAGGGAAAAGAAGCTTTCTGGCCACCTGTATTCCCTATGATGATGAAATGAAAGAAAGGGTCTCTCACCATCAAGAGGGAAGAAGCCGTGACTGGATCACGATTGAGGTCCCTGTAGAGCTGCCCGAAGCGATTATGGAACATGCCGGGAGATCGAGTGTTGTGCTGGTGGATTGCCTGACGCTCTGGATCAACAATGTCATGATGAAAAATATCCGTAAAGAAAAAATGGTTATGGAAATCCAGCAACTCACCCGTTCGATTCAGGATGCTCCCTGCACAGTCATCCTTGTTTCCAATGAAGTGGGAACCGGAATTGTTCCGGAAAACCTTCTTGCACGCATATTCAGAGATACAGCAGGACTGGTGAATCAAAAAGTCGCCGCTACAGCAAACAAGGTAATCTGGATGGTTGCCGGCATTCCGGTTTCCATAAAAGGCTGACCAGAACATGATAAAACCGTTCATTTCCGCCATACAGTTTTTAACCATACTTCCCATTGGGAAAAAAGGAACCTTTGTTCCGGACAAAATGCTGCCCTACTTTCCGATCGCAGGTCTTCTGATCGGCATGCTCCTTTGTTTATTTGACCTGATTGCCGGCCGGTTCTGGCCCATGCCGGTTGTCGCGGTACTGGATACGATTTTCCTGGTTATTATAACCGGCGCACTTCATCTTGACGGCGTTTGCGATACAGCCGATGGTTTATACGGAGGAGCGGGTGATCCAAAGAAAGCCCTGTCAATCATGAAGGATAGTAATGCAGGTGCAATCGGAGCCGTTGCTGTTGTTTGTGCATTTGCCGGGAAATCAGCCGGTATATACGGCCTGGATGCCCATCGCCTGCTTCTCCTGATGATCGTTCCAGCCTATGCACGGGGAGCCACCCTTTTTGGATTTAAATTTTTACAGTATGGAAGGCCCGAAGGTGGAACCGGCCATATTTTTTTTCATAACAAAATGACAGCCTCCTCATTCCGGGGGCTCCTGATTCCTGTTGTTCTTTCTTTTTTTCTTGGATGGAGATGGATCATATTCAATATCTGTTTTCTTGTCCTTGTCTTTGTCATTCTGAAATTTTACCAAAAAAAAATGGGATGTATTACAGGAGACATGCTTGGCGCGATGACGGAAACCATCGAAGTATTTCTGTTTTTAATCGGTGCAATGCGGCTATAGTCCGAGGAGATTTTCCATGATAACCGGCCACGGTGGCAACATATATGAACTGGCAAAAAAAAATGGCTGTCTGCCGGATGAAATCATCGACATGAGCAGCAACCTCAACCCGCTGGGGCCACCTCCGGGGTTGCTTACATTTCTTCAACAGAATATCTCCGTGATCAAGGCCCTGCCTGATGCCGGGGCAACCTTCATTATTGAAAAATTTGAAACTGCCCATAACCTTGAAAAAGGTCGTGTTCTGGCCGGACATGGAACAACCGAGTTTATCTATTCCATCACCAAAGCATTGCAGATCAAAAATGCCTTAATTCTTGGGCCGACCTATTCAGACTATAAAGACTCCTGTCTGCAGAATGAAAGCTGCTTTGATTTTCTGATGGCAGAGGAAGCAAACAATTTTTCTCATCATCCGGAACAGATATCTGAAAGCCTGAAAAACAGGGATATGGTATTTATCTGTAACCCGAACAATCCTACCGGAACATTCATTCCAGCTCCATCACTCCACCGGATCTGTGAAGCCCATCCGGATACGATTTTTGTGATTGATGAATCCTATCTCCCTTTTATACCTGAGGGCAGAGATTCCAGCATGATCCAGACCCGGCTGGAAAATGTGATTGTGCTGACCTCCATGTCTAAAATTTACAGCATTCCGGGTTTGCGAACCGGTTTTTTAAAAGCTTCTCCTGAGATTATCAGCAGATGCCGGAAATACCAGGTTCCCTGGAATGTGAACAGTCTGGGACAGCTCGCTGTTGATTACATCCTTTCCCACGAACAGGAACTGGAGGTTTTTCTGCTGGAAACCAGACAATTGATTCGAACCGAACAAAACCATTTTATTCGTCAACTCCAAGGTGTTTCCGCCCTCTCCTGCATACCCAGCCCGGTTCCCTATATCCTGATCCGGCTCAACAATGAATTGACCGCTCCGATGATTTGCAGCGCCCTTACAAAAAATAACATTCTTATCCGGGATTGCTCAAATTTTGACGGACTCACGGATAAGTATATCCGTGTGGCACTGAAAAAAAGATCTGTGAACCAGACCCTTGCAGACAAATTGATACAACTGGTAAACAAAGCATGAATGATTCAATTTTCCTGTTCGCTCTTCCAGCCGCATTTGTCCTGGATCTGATTCTGGGGGATCCAAAATTTCTTCCCCATCCGATCCGGTGGATGGGTCATTCGATTACCCATCTGGAACCCCGATTTCGAAAGCTTCCAATCCATCCCATACGATCCGGTTTCCTTTTTTCTTTTTTTCTGATCCTATCCAGTTTTTGTATCTGCTATTTACTGGTTGCTTTTTCCCGCTGGATTCATCCGGTTCTTGGATTTCTGATGGAAACGATTCTGATTTTTTATTGCATCTCGGCCCGATCCCTCCGGGATGCGGCTATGGAAGTATGGAAAGCGCTTCAACAACCGGATCTGGAAAAAGCAAAATACAAAACATCCATGATTGTGGGAAGGGATGTCACCAATCTTGACCAAACAGGCATTACGCGGGCAGCAATCGAAACCGTAGCTGAAAATCTGGTGGATGGCATTCTTTCCCCTATTTTTTTTGCAGCACTCGGAGGCGCACCCCTTGCAATGGCCTATAAAATGGTCAACACCCTGGACTCCATGATCGGGTATAAAAATGAAACCTACATCCATTTTGGAAAAGCCTCTGCCCGGATCGATGATCTTTGCAACTTCATTCCTGCCCGCATATCCATTCCCATTATTGCATTATCCGCACAGATTTTATGGAAAAAAGGAGCTTCCGCCTTCCGGACGGCTGTGTGGGAAGGCGGAAATCACGCCAGCCCGAATTCAGGATACCCCGAAGCAGCCTTTGCAGGCACCTTTCACATTAAACTGGGAGGGCCCAACATTTACCATGGAAAACTGGTTTCAAAACCCTATATTGGAATAAATTTTGGCGAGGCCGCCCCTTCTCATATCCCAAAAGCATGCAGGCTCATGATGGTTTCATCCTGCATCAGCCTTCTGATTTTCTGGCTGATAAGCATCCTGGTGCATCTTTTCTGATATGTACCCATCTTTCTCCAAATC